>CAYXAX010000049.1:0-15381 GCA_964463055.1 uncultured Gammaproteobacteria bacterium
GGCAACTCGATAGAGCGCGTAGCACAATCCGGCCATCACCATCACCCCGGGCCATGCACCGAGGGGTTCCTTAGCGATTGACAACACACCCACCCTGCCGGTGGCGGCGATGGGTATCGCCAGCAGGATACCCACCAAGGCCTCGCCGGTGATCAGCCCGGCGGCGAACAGCATGCCGGGGCGCATACTCTCCTCCACCTCATCATCTCCATGCCGGCGGCGGGTTAAGCGCATGGCTGCATGGGCGATCAGCCCGCCGATGAAGATCGGCACCGACAGGTCCAGGGGCAGGTAGATACCCACCGCCACCGCCAATACCGGCGCGCGCCACGGCCAGCGGCGTGCCCTGGCGGTCTCGTCCACGATGATCACCAACACCCCGATCAGCGCACCCATGCCCACCATGCCCCACGGCAGCCCGCCGTGAAATATTCCCCTGGCCACCGACGCCATCAACGTGGCCTGGGGCGCCGTCAGCGCGTTCGGATGGTTCGGCGTCGCCGCGCCGATGCCGTAGGCATTCAGCAGCAGGTCCAGCACCGGGGCCATGACGAGCACGCCTGACACCGTGCCCACGATCTGCATCACCTGCTGTTTCCACGGCGTGGCGCCCACCAGGTGGCCGGCCTTGAGGTCCTGCAGGTTGTCGCCGGCAATGGCCGCGGCGCAGCACACTACGGCGCCCACCATGATGGCGGCGGCGGGTCCGATGCCGCTGTCCGGCCCCATGAGCCACAGCAGCATCAGCGCCGTGAACAAAATGGTGGCGATGGTGATGCCCGAGATGGGATTGTTGGAAGAGCCCACCAGCCCCGCCATGTAACCCGCCACCGATGAAAACAGGAACGCCGTCACCACCATGATGAGTGTCATGGGCACGCTCACGGTGAGTGTGCCGGTGATGGACTGGTACAGCAGAAACAGTGGTGCGATCAATACCACCACGGTGATGCCGACCCACTTCATAGGGATGTCCCGGTCGGTCTCCGCCACCGCAAAGTCACCCATCCCAATACCGCGGTACTCGAGCAGCCCGCTGCGGACGCCACTGAGAATGGACTTGCGCATGGCGATGAGCGCCCACACACCGCCCACCAGCATGGCGCCCACGCCCAGGTAGCGAATGCGCTGATCCCATATGGCAAAGCCGAGATCCGCGGCGGAGGCGCCGCCGGCGGCGAGCGCCGACAGCGTTGGGCTGCCGTCCAGAAACCAGGTGCTGTAGATGGGGATGGCCACGTACCAGGAGATCACGCCGCCGGCGAACACCAGCGCCGCGATGTTCAAACCCACGATGTATCCCACCGCCAGCAGCGCCGGCGACAGATTGGCGCCGATGTAGGCCACGGTCCTGCCGCCCACATAGTGGGCCGCGCCGGCGGTCCCACTCCATAGATGCAGGCCGGTCTCGCACAGCTTGACGAGCCCGCCGGCGAGCGCGGCATAGGCCAATGCCCTGATGCCGGCACCGCCCTCGCCCGCCCGCAGCACCTCGGCGGTGGCGGTCCCCTCCGGGAAGGCGAGTCGCTCCTCGATGATCAGGGAACGGCGCAGTGGAATGGTAAACAATACCCCCAGCACGCCGCCGATGCCGGCGATGGCCACCACCCAGCCGTAGTCGAAACTCTGCCAGTACCCCAGCAGCACCAGTGCCGGCAGGGTGAACACCACCCCCGCCGCCAGCGCCTCGCCGGCGGAGGCCGCGGTCTGCACCACGTTGTTCTCGAGGATGTTGGAGCCGCCTATCATGCGCAGCACCGCCATGGAGATCACCGAGGCCGGGATCGAGGCCGACACCGTCATACCGGCGAACAGGCCCAGGTAGGCGTTGGCCCCCGCCATGACCATGGAGAGCAGCACACCGAGAATGACCGCCTTGACTGAAAGCTGCGGCAGCGCGGCACGCTCTTGCATCACGTCACCAGGTATCCGGGCACCGGCAAACACCCTGCAGCGGCTGATGGAGATGCGTGAACATACATGGTGTCAGCGAGGGCTCAACGCGCGTGTTCCATATTTCCTCTATCAGGGACAATACCTCTCTCTCCACCATGAAACCCGAAACCGGGACACCCATGAAAGTTGTTAGCAATATCCGATTGAAAAATATATTAACCTGATAACGTCGGTGTTCCTACACCTCTTTGTCAACGGCCCATGCTCTAATCTTGACGGCAACATAACGGACAAGCTCGCATTTCTCACCACAGCCTTTCGCGAGGGCGTCAAGGTTCAGCTGTGGTTAACTGCACGGACCGCAACACGGCATCGATGCCGCAAACACTACGTCAGGCTGGATGGATGGAGTACACCACGCCACGGCGAGCACCTCGGCGCAGTAGGTAGGAGGTGAGAAATAGCGGCTTAGTAAGCCCAATACGGGCCGAGGCCCCCAGGGGAACTCTTGTCTTGGATACCCACATAGACGTCACGGCCGAAGAAAAACGGCAGACCCCAATCGAATCCCTGGGTATCCGGATTGGTCCCCGCCAGTGTGCCGAATACCGCATCGTTGGGGTTAACGAACAACTGGTCCGCATTTCCCACGTTGAAGGTGACCGTGCTGATTGCGTTGTTTGCACCTTGATTAACGGCGGACAAGGCCTGGGTGGACGGCGGACAATAGAACCCGGGGTAATCGGTACAAACAGGTATGCCGGCGTAGTCGCTGAAGTATATTGCGTTCGAGCCGCTGTCTATAAAACCACCGGAAAATGATCTGTTGTTGTAAACAACTGGATATGAGAAGTTCCCGAACGCATTCACAGGAAATATCATGGCGCTTCCCAATCCATTATTCGGCTGCGTGCCTATGCCGAATACCAGTGAACCGCTCGCGCTGACTGAGGCGGCCGGAACTGCGGGCAGTTCGAGAATGACGCCGTTGTTGTCGGTGGCAAATGACACCACGGGGTTGCGCACCTGTTGCGACACGCTTACGAAGGCGGGCTGACAGCTCGCGGGTGAGGGGCATTCATAATACGAGGCCGGCGGCGGCGGTCCAACTCCCGAGGCGCAGGCATCGCCGCAGTCCTGCTGGAAAACGCCCACCCCGAGGATTCCATTGGCGCCCAGGGTCTGGGGACTGTTGTTATTGACACCCCCCGTGTTTGAGCAACTGCCGGGCACCGTCGGGAAATCGGCGTCACCAAGTATATTGATGGGGACCGAGCTAGCTGTTTCACCGGCAATTTTTACATCTGCAATGCGTACCGCACCCCAAGTATAGGTAAGATCCACATATTGGCTGCATTCCGCAACGGAATTTCCGTCCGGATTGTTACTCTGCGGCAGGTTGAGCGTAAGTTCACCATTGACCGCCGAAGACAGTATCCGCAGCCCGCTTGATCCGGTGTCAACCAACAGGCCGTCGATGGTCTGGCAACTGGTGGCGCTGCCAGGAATGCAAACCGTCACGCTGGTAAAAATACCGTTTGAATAGTCATTGGTCGGACCGGCACCAACGATGACATGCTGCACATTGGGACTGGATACCGTGATTGGCACGAGCGTCGATTTAGCGCCGGGCGAGCTGCTGCTCCCGCACCCGGCAAGCATGGCCAATACCGTGACAAAGACTATAAATTTAATTCTACCCATACACCTTCCTTACTGCAGGTCTTGCACAGTAACCCCCTCGGGTAGCATGTCCGGGAGGTAGGCCTTGCCAAAAAAGCCGCGCATATGCCCTCCCGATTCCACGACGAAGCCGGGCTGTTCGATTACCATCGGCCCCCTCCGCATATGAGATCGTTGCGCCTGCTGTACCGCCAGCTGGAACTGATTAAAGTAGCCACCCAGAATTCTTTGAAAATCCGGGCGTGAAGGTCCCTGCCATGTCACCGCAAAGACGGTTCCGCTGGGAGCGACATATTCTCTGACGATGCGCCCCCGCGACGCCTTGATTTCGTGCACCGTGTACCGGCCAGTGCTTTTAAGCTGCATGACCCCTTGCATGTGCTTCTGATCGGCCTGAACAGAAGTGATGTCACCTCCAAGGGCCGCCTGTGCACGGGGAACGGTGAACACATACAAGACTGCACTTATGATCAATAGTGCGGCCACTGCCGGTGCCGTATTAATTCGAATAAAAGTTTTCATGTTTCCCGCCTTATAAAACTGCCGCCCCTATTTCACAAGCCGTCTGATCCCGGCGGTTGTTCATGATATCTCCCATCACCGCTGAGCACTCGGCGGACTGTCATTTATCTCCCTGATATTTCCTGCACTGGAACACGACACGCTACTGGCGCATGCACCATCATAAGGCAACCGGGCATCCATGGCGAAGTGCATTTTCACATGGATTCAGACACATAGCGTATTGGCGGACTCTTTGCATTTCTCCAGGGAAATCCTGTTGCATGACATCTGCTGGGAATGCGCGTCGGCATGTCGGTTAATCACACAGAGGAGATGATCACGAACCGGACCGAGGCCGATGCCGCGTCGCCCGCAGCGGCGTCCAGCGAGGAACTGGCCGGCGCTTCCAATCGCCCGGTGAAGTGGTTCGCGTTGCGCCGGGATATCCCGGCATGGGGCTACCGGGTGCTGGCGACGGTTGGCTTTGCATCGTTGCTGCTTGGCTGGGATTGGCTGAGTCACTCCGGTTTTATCAATCCGGTATTCCTGCCGACCCCGAGCAAGGTGTGGCACACGACACTGGAGTTATTCGGTGACCCGACGTTGTGGCTCGACATCAAGATCAGTTTCCTGCGGGTCACCGGCGGGTTTCTGTTGGCGGCGGCCTTGGCCCTGCCGCTGGGGGTGTGGATCGGGTCATTGAAGGCGGTGGAGGGACTGCTGCAGCCGTTGACGGAATTCATTCGTTATATCCCGGTCCCGGCGCTCATTCCGTTGATGATGATCTTTTTCGGCATTGGTGAACTGGCCAAGGTGATGCTGATATTCGTGGGCACCTTTTTCCAACTGGTGTTGATGGTGGCCGATGAGATACGCCGTGTCCCTTATGAACTCGTGCAGGTCAGTTACACCCTGGGCGCCAAACCGGGTGAGACCATGCGGTTGGTACTGTGGCGCGCGGCGATGCCGGGCATCTTCGACGCCCTGCGGCTGTGCAACGGTTTTGCATGGACATACCTGGTGGTGGCGGAGTTGATCGCGGCCAACGAGGGGCTGGGCTACCGGATACTCAAATTCTCGCGCTATCTGCAGACACCGAAAATTTTCGTTTACCTGCTGCTGCTCGGCGCCATCGGGCTCGCGCTCGACATCGCCTTTCGTCGGCTGAATGCGCGGCTGTTCCACTGGGCGGACACCACCAAACGATGAAACTCGAAATCCGCCAGCTTGAAAAGGTGTTCACAACGGCCCAGGCCGCGACGACGCGCGCGCTGGCGCCGGTTTCATTTGATGTGGGTGATGGGGAGTTCGTGAGCCTGGTCGGTCCCTCCGGCTGCGGCAAATCCACCCTGCTGTATCTGATTGCCGGTCTCGACGAACCCAGCGGGGGACAGATGTTGCTGGACGGCGAGCGGGTGACCGGACCCGGCCGCGAGCGTGGGCTGGTGTTTCAGAATTACACCCTGTACCCCTGGCTGACCGTACTGGAGAACGCCCAGTTCAGCCTGCGACTGTCCGGGAATGTGGATATCACCCGCAGCACCAGCGAGGCCATGAACCATATCGGACAGGTCTATTCGCTGTTGGACCTGATGGGCCTGGGGGAGTTTTACAATGCCTACCCCAGGCACCTGTCCGGCGGCATGAAGCAGCGCGTGGCCATCGCCCGCGCGCTGGCGAACAACCCCAAGGTGCTGCTCATGGATGAACCCTTCGGCGCCCTCGACGCGCAGACACGCGAACAGATGCAGGAGATGCTGCTGCTGCTCAGCCGGCACGAACAGAGCACCATACTGTTCGTCACCCATGACGTCGAGGAGGCGATCTACCTGTCCACGCGCATCCTCGTCTTTTCGGCCCGGCCCGGACGCATACTGCGGGAAATCCGCGTCCCGTTCGGTCCCGAACGCGACCTCGACCTCAAACTCCAGCCGGCGTTTCTGCGCTTGAAACGCGAAATCATAGACCTGCTGCATCAGCAGCAGGCCACCGATTTCGATCGCTGTCTCTTGCTCCACAAACTCGTTCAACCCAAAACCATTCAATGAAAGGACATTGCCATGAAACAAAATCACCTGTTGAAGATCCCAGTACTGGCTGCTGTTCTCGCCATAGCGATCTCCCTGACCTACAGCCTGTCGGCATCGGCAGGTCAATTGAAGCCCTACCGGGTCGGATACAACAACTGGATCGGCTACATCGCCCTGTTCGTCGCCCAGGACAAGGGCTATTTCAAGGATGAGGGCCTCGATGTGCAGACCAAGAGCTTCAGTGCGCCGGGGGACGGCTTGACCCCGCTGCTGTCCGGCGACCTCGACGCCCACCTGTCCACGCTGGACAGCGTCATCACGGTCCTGGACAAGGCGCCGGGCCAGCTGAAAATCGTATATTTCACCGACACATCGGCCGGCGCCGACGCCGTCCTGGCCAAGTCCGGCATCACCAGCGTCAAGCAGCTCAAAGGCCGGACGGTGGCCGCGACCATCGGGCAGTGCAACGAGTTGCTGCTGGTCAAGGCGCTTGAGAGGTCCGGGATGACGCTGAGCGACGTCAACCTCGTCAACATGAACCCCGATGACGCCGGGGCGGCCTTCGCCGCCGGCAAGCTCGATGCGGCGGTCACCTGGGAACCCTGGATCACCAAGGCCTCCGCCCTGAAGGCCGGACACGTGATATTCAGCAGCAAGGACCTGCCCAACATCCTGACCGACGTACTCGTGATCAACCCCGGCAAGGTCAAGACAGAGGAGACCAAGGCCTTTGTGCGGGCGCTGAACAAGGCCAACGAATACGTCATCGCCCACCCCAAAGAGGCCGCCGCCATCGCCGCCAAACCGCTGGATGACAGCGCCGGCGATATCGCGGGCATGCTCACCAAAGTGGAACTCTACGGCAAGACCCAGAACCTCAAGCTGATGAAGGGACCCGAAATCGCCGTCGCCAAGGAAATCGCGGAGTTCTTCAAGCAGCAGAAGGTCAACGACACCCTGGTGAGCGCGGCGGGGCTGTATGACCTGTCCTACCTGAAATAATCTCTCCCGGGGCAACGTTATGACCGACACGGCACTGTTGATGATCGACTTTCAGCGCGACTTCTGCGCCCCGGGCGGCTATTCGGACCGCTGCGGCGGGCTGGACTGGGTCCTGCCCATTCTGCCCAATGCCGCCCGGCTGCTGCAGGCGGCGCGCGGCGCCGGGCATGCGGTGGTGCACACACGTGAAGGATACGCGCCGGATCTGTCCGACTGCTACCCCATGAAGCAGGCGCGCTCGGCCAAGGCCGGCGCTGAAGTCGGCATACAGGGACCGATGGGCAGGGTATTGATTCGCGGTGAATACGGCCACGACATCATCGATGAACTGCAGCCCGTGACGGGGGAACCGGTCATCGACAAGGCCACTTACGGGGCGTTCTGCCGTACCGACCTTGAAGGCGAGCTGCGCCGGCGCAACATCACCAAGGTCGCGATCTGCGGGGTGACCGCCGATGTCTGCGTGCATACCACGCTGCGCGAGGCCACCGACCGCGGCTTCGACTGCGCCTACGTGCGTGACGCGATCTCGACCTTCAACCCCAGTGTCCGCGCTGCCTGCGAATTGATGGTCGAACAGGAAGGCGGTATCTGGGGGGAACTGGTGACGGTGAGCGAATTGATTTCCCGCTGGAAACGGGGCGGGTGACCATCCTTTCATCAGTCGCCAGCGTGGTGGACGCTGTCGCCTCTGCTCGGATATGGTGTGAAATGCGAGCGACGTCATCGGGAATACCGGTGACGTCGCTTGGGGAAGCTATGGATCAGATAGTTCTGTTACGCCGGCTGAGACCGAGGCCCGCCAGGCCTATGCCCATCAGCGCCAGCGTCATGGGTTCGGGGACGCGGGGCGGGGGCGGCTGGTCCATGAGACCTGTTTGTGTGAAGGGCGTGGAATAGACCTTTCCTGTAGAGTCCACCCCGTATGCCACGGCGAAGGTGCCTTCCGTGATGCCGTTGAGGGACACATCGATAAAGTCGTGACCCGCAAAATCAGTAGCGGCCGTGGTGCCCGGGTCTAAGGCGAAGACATAGATGCCGAAGTTGGTGGCGGTGATGCCGTTGATATACGAATCCCACTGGCTCCAGTTGGTAAAACTGTTTGAATTGCTGCCGCCGCTCAGGCCAAGAAAGCTGTAGACCTCACCCGAGGTCATCAGGCCCTTATAACCGCTGCCGCCGAGACCGTAGCTGGTGGTGCCGAAATTGAACGTGATCGCGGTCTGGGTGGTTGTGGCGCCGTCAACGATGGACGCCTGGGTCAGCTCGCTGCCATCCAGTTGGTTGGCCGCCGAGGTGTTCGGCACACCGAAGATCAGCAGGACCGGGTCGCTCAGCGCGGGAGCGCCGTTTGAATTCACATAAATGTCCAGACCCGAGTTGAAATTATTGACCTCGCCGTTATAAAGAGGGCAACTGCCGGTCTGGCAGGCCGTGCCATAGCCGCTGCCGATGTGCAGTATGGCCCCGGCGTGAGCTGAAGGTGCGGCAATGGCGAGGAATAACGCGATCAGTGAAACGGTTCTGTACATCTGCTTTACTGCCTTACGGTATTGTTATAATTGAGTCACTTTGAAATGATTGCAAAACACATGCCCCATAAAAATAATATTTTATTTTCAATAACATACGTAAATTACGCGATTAATACGCTGAAAACGACAGGGAAATTGTAAATATTACCGACACCTGTTTGGAAATCTAACCGTCATGGGGACATTCTCGGGAGCGATATCGCCACCCACCATATGGATCAATCTGTAAGTAACTACCCGGGATTATGAAGGCTTGCATCGTCTGCGTCTTGCTTATCAGGCAGGCCTAGTAACCCACCGGCTTGATCTCGATGAGCGTGATCTCCGGGGCCGCGGCTACCCGCATGGGCGGCCCCCAGGTACCGGTGCCGCGGCTCACATACAGCCACCCCCCGCCGGCGATCCGCCTGAGCCCGGTACCCAAGGGATAGAACACTCGCACAAGCACACCGAATGGAAAGATCTGACCCTTGTGCACATGACCGGAGAGCTGCAGATCGAAGCTGCCCACCGACCGGTCATCGATACGCGGCTGGTGCTTGACGAGAATCGTGAATCTCTCGGCGCGGCATCGCTTGAACAGTAATGCTTCGTCTATATTGGCCGGCTTGCCCAGGCGTCCGCCGGTCGGGTCATCGACACCGGCGATGGTAACCCCGCCGCCGATCGCCACCGCGTCCCCGCGCAGCATGGTGAATCCAGCCTGTTCATGAAAATCCAGTGCGTGCTCCAGGCCGACGATATATTCGTGATTGCCGGTGACGGCAAATTTTCCGTAACGCGGCTTGTAGTCTGCAAACATCGCCGCCAGTCCATCGAGATGCTCTGCCTGCCCGTCGACCAGGTCGCCGCTTGACACCAGCACATCGGGTTCCAGGGCAGAGACCTGATTGAGCACCGCCCGCAGCCGCCGCGCACCCACCAGGGCACCGAGATGTACGTCGGAAATCAGCGCGATGCGCAGCGGCGGACTATCGGCCGGCAGCTTTGTCGTCGGCACCGAGACACGTTCGATGAGCACACGGCGGGCGGCCACAAGGCCATAGACGACGACGGCCGCGGTCAACCAGCAGGCCATCACAAACCAACCGTGTATCGAGAGGCCGGTATCACCGCCGGCAAACCGGATCACGGCGCGCATCAGCTCAAGCACCACCGAGATCCAGAAAAATACAAACGTCACGCCCATCCACGTGTAGCCGATCCAAGATCCCGCCAACACCCCCTGGTGCCAGCCGCGCCTTTCCCAACGCCATACCAGCAACGGCATCGCCGTCATCAATGCCGCCCACACCCCTAACGCGGCGGTGCCCTGCCAGCCCAGAGCCAGGCCTACCTGGATCCGGCTCACCACATAGGCCTGCAGCGCCCCGTACAAAAGAAATATCACGGTGAACAGGCTGATCACTGGGCGTTTATGTGCAGGCATCTCGGGGTGTTCTCCGCTCCAGGCTAAGCGCTCCGGTTAAATGTAATCATGCGGTGGTGCAGCCTATGACTATTGCTCGGCATAACATGTCGTCGTTTATTTTATGAACCGGATATGCGCATTCAATCGGCCGCATTTGCGCGGTACCGCCTGCTGTGGAAACGGACGTGGACGATACCCTGGCCCGGCGTTTTTTGTGACTACGGGCGCGCCTTCTCTGCCCCGGGGCCGAGAGACCTGATGAACCAGTAGAGGGACTTCAAATCAGCTTCGCTCATGGCCCTGAGGGTGTGCTGGGGCATGGGCGGGCGCTTCTTCAGGTGCCTGGCCATTTCCACCCATTGCGTGTCCGTGAGTTTGGCCATGACGGCGCGCAGATTAGGGGCGTAGATCATGCCCTGGGGAGTCGAGAAACCATGCTGGCGGTCGCCTAACAACCACTTGCTCTCCGGCACATTGCCGCCACTTTGGGCATAGCCGGCCGTGTGGCAATCATTGCAGTTTACTGTTAAGACGATGTTTCTGCCGCGCAGTATTTCCCGGGCGTGGTCGGGCACACCGCCCGATGCGGAGTCCTCCCCTTGTGTCGCCGCGGCATTGACGGAACTCAGCAGCGCGGACAGCGCCAGGACAGCCGCCAGTAACATGGGTATGCCACACCTACTCATAACGTCTCACTTTATCATCATTCATGGTCAGGCGTGCGCTCCGAGGAGTTTCGAGTCAATACGGCGCGACGATTCTCGGACTTTATACGGCGCCGCATCGAAACAGCCGATCATGGCCCTTCTGGGTCATATTCACCAAATAAAGGCAGTGGCCGCGAAAATCAGACATTGGGTTGCGCTCTGCTCAAGCCTACCTACGCCGGTGAGTGTGAATAACAAGTCACTCCGCACGGCGGCGTCCCGGGCGAGGTCCGCTCACACATTTCTTTTAAATTCAGCCCGTTAATCGCCATTCTGCTGGTGACGCCGTGCTCGCAGATCCCCCGCAGGCCACGCGCAGCTGATTGATCGGCATCAAGGAGTTAACGCCCAATTGACGTCATGATGATAGATAGCGATATAGGGTATAGCGGAATTCCGAAACACGCATCGGCGCATACCGCATCTATACCTGAATCACTCCGGGTTGAAATTACGGCAATGCGCTTCCTATTCACGCCGCATGTGCAACAAGCGGTGGGGAGGTCATAGAAACATGAAACTGCCATTACAGATTACACTGCGCGACATGGAACCCTCCGATGCCATTGAAGCCGACATCCGTAAAAGGGCCGAAAGGCTCGACAAGTTCCGCAACGACATAATGAGCTGCCGGGTCGTCGTCGAGGCCCGGCATCACCATCACCACAAGGGCAAACTCTATCACGTACGCCTCGACATCACGGTACCGGAAAATGAGATCGTCATCAGCCGCGAGCGTGATCTGCACCATGCCCACGAAGACGTCCATGTCGCGATCCGTGACGCCTTTGACAGCGCCCGCCGCAAACTGGAGGATCACACCCGCCGCCGCCGGGATCAGGTGAAAACTCACACTGTCCCGGGTCATGGACGAATACTCCTGCTATACCCTGATGAAGGATACGGCAGGATCATGTCAGCGGACGGCCGCGAGGTCTATTTTCATGAAAACAGCGTGCTCAACGTCCCATTCGATGCATTGGCCACAGGCATGGAAGTCAGGTTTGACGAGGAACAAGGTGACCAAGGCGCCCAGGCCAGCACCGTCAGAGTGGTGGGCAAACACCATATCGTCGGCTGAGACGCCACGGCGTGCATGGCGATCCGTCGCCGCCGGGCATGCACAAGAACGGATGCGCTATGGAAAGTTGACGGTGGTTGTCGCGTTCACCGCCACGGTTGCATTCTTGGCGGTTGAGAAGGTGAGTGTATCCACGGCGCTGGGATCGTCATTCGCCGCACACGTCACCGCCAGCGTATAGTCACCCGCGGCGAGAAAGGCCGCTTTATAGTCGTAATCACCCGTAGATGCATTCAGGCTCAATGTCGCCGAAGTGACCGGCTGCACTGAGGATACGGTGTTGAAGTCTACGGGGGTGACATTCGCGCCGCTATAAATATATACGGCGGGGCTGCAGCTGGCGGATGATATTGAAGAAGCACCAATCGTCAATGCATGGCTGACCGATCCCGCCACCTGACCCACTTGCTCGTTATCGATCAGCCGCAGGGCGGGTTTCAGCATGTATGTACCCGTACCCCCGTTTGCCAGGACGACGGCCTGCCGAAGATTGAAATCTATGGTGAAGGCGGCCTGACCGCCGGCGGCGACGGTAAATCCGCTGACCAGCTTTAGCCCGGTTTGACTGCCGCTGGGGATGACCAGCGAGTGCACTGAACCATCGCTCAACGCGATCGTGGATCGGTTCATATCCACCATGAGACGAATCCATTGGTAGTCTCCCGCTGGAATGGATACGCCGTTGAGCAACATGGCCGCATCACCATTGCCGGTCGTCATCAAGTCAATCTGTTTGGGTGTCGCAAAGTCGAACTCCGTGGGGGAGCCGGATGCGCCCTGAAGCTGAACACCCGTGAACGTGACCACCACACTGGTCGCCCCGTCCACGGGCGTATCGGCAACACCGAGGCTGAAGGCGGCGTTTTGCGTACCGCCGCCGGAGCCGGATCCGTTACATCCGCTCATCAATACCGACGTCGCCATGAGTCCTGCCAGTATGGATTTATACGGTTTCATAGCAGAATCTCCTTTTGAAAATCATGAGCTATGCCGTCAGGGATGAAAGAGCGTCACCAGCCCGGCTGACCGGCCAGTTGCGAACGCCCGGCGGCGCCCTCATTTACCGTTTCATAATTCAGAAACCTGTGCCGGAAATGCTCGTTCGCCCTGATTACGGGCATTGGCGCACTCCTGATTTGCAGCAGCCAATAAACAGGGTCAAAACAGGTCATCGCCGTCAACCCCATATAGAAACCAATCACCGAGAATGCAAAAATTAACTGCGGCGTGGGCACAATGGCAGCCGCAACAGACAGCCACGCCTCCGCGGCTATCAAACAGCGTACCGTCACATCGACCAATCCAAGATTTTGTTCCTGCGGACTAAAGATCAACGTTGAATTTGATTTCTGCATGACCTTGACCTCCATATGCTTCATTAACGCCATAACACCTGAGCATCGCCTGCCTTTACCCACTCATCCAGAGTGACTCCGCTACAATGCACAAGCGCCTTGACTGGAATCCATAGCTTGAATACTCAATGTCGGAGTCAGACCCTGTCGGATGATTCGGATTGTCGCTGTGAGAGCGTGCTGGAAGTAAACGCATTGTACGGCTTGAGCACGACAGGCCTCATACCAACAGCATCAGTCATGCCATGTATATAATTTTTATAACTATCAAATGATTATAAAATTACCGCTGGACCACTGCCGCGGCCATTTGTCACCCGGCACAGACAGGTATTTCCCAAGGCTTTGTTAACCGCATGAAATAAAAAAGCTTTCCCAGTGTCACTGGGCAGCGACATGACACGCACTGGAAGGTGAAGAGTGGTATCGAGATGGGTATGGAACGCGTGCTGTGTTCGACGTCCGACCTTGCATGCCGCAAAACTTGACACCGCCTGGCATCTGCATCATCAAAGGCATTGACCCAATTTAATATGGTTTTTCTAATTACCTTACCAAGCACTTGACGAAAATTAAGCGTCGAGAACTTTTACAATCTGTAAGAATTTATACCTATAACATAAGTAGCAATATGTCTTTATCTATTGTTAGATCAATATAATACGATTTGTGGCCTCAATATTGCTTATATTAAATAGTAAGATATTGACGAGCGCTATTACTGGTTGCATGAAACAGGGAACGGGTGTGCTGCTCCGCCACCGGGCCCGCGGGAAGACGCAGTCTCCCAGCCCAAGAGCATATGAACAATAAAAACATAATAGCGAGATTCTTACGTAACGCTTAAAACCTTGGGCCGCAGCACCCCCTATCACACAGCTGTATTTTCAGGGGGAGATTCACGATTATGATGTCAACTAAAATTATAAAAACAATATCACGCACCACCGCGGATGCCGCCGCGATCGAGGTCCGCAGGTTCCCGGCCAGCATCGGACTCGCTTTCCTGACATCATTGGCGATTGTCGCCATGGCCCCCGTAGTACACGCGGACGTTATCTACAACTTCGGCGCGGATGACAACAACGGCAACACGGTGTCCGGCACGGTTACGACCGACGGTACACCCGGCCTGCTCTCCCAGGTAGGCAAGTCTTTCGACCTGACCGCTCACTTGAACAATGGATTAACGTATTCACTTAGTGGAACGATCATCGGTTCCACACAAACGTCTCAAGGCGATCCACTCGACTCACTTTATGCGTCACCCTCGGGCATCGGATGGATCGCCAATGTATCGCTAACGGATGCCAGCAACTACATTACCTACTTCATTGATGATGCCACAAGAAACGAACTGGATATGGAGTACCTTATCAGGCCCAGGACGACAGGGACCCTCATCTACAAGCTATTTGGTGTCTATACTGCGAACACGAGCAAGTGGCAGTTCTCTGACAGCACTAATCCCAATCTACTAAGCCCCTCTGCCGTCCCGGTCCCGGGTCCGCCCACGTTGGTTTTGAGTCTGCTGGGATTGGGCGCACTCCGATTGGTATGCAGACGCAGTTGGGTAAACGAAAGTATCGCGGTCAAACCCGGCGCGATTCCGGCATAGCAGGTTGCCATCCAACCGTTATCTCCTTCGGGCGCAGTTTTCTGCTGCTCACAATGCCCATGAAGCTTACAAACAGGCAGAGACGGGAGTTACGCTGCAGCTCGGCTCTTGACTGCGGATTTAGGTCCTGACCGATAGCGACATCCCCCTGGCCCGCCGAGGGCTTCACAACCTGCTTGACGAGGAGCCGTTGCGGATATCCCCGCTCACGCGTAACGGACGGAAAACCTTGGCATTTGAAGGCCGCACACAAATCGGCATGCTACTCGACCCGCGTTATATAGGAATGGCGTCCCCAAGGGGATTTGCTACTGAAATAACCCACTTATGGGTGCCATTCAGCGGCTTAGTAGAGGCAGCTTAAAAGCCCTGCGCTATGGCCGCTCCCGACCCGAAGCAGCCGTTCAGCGCCACGGGTCATACATGTCGCTCAGCAGATTTTTGAACGGCCCAATGTCATGCAGTAAGCTTCTATCCAATTAGACCGAAATATCGGGCAGGTCACGTAGATTGAGCTCCAATTCCCGGTAAATGCGGTATACACGCTTATGGTTATAGG
>CAYXAX010000050.1:0-15048 GCA_964463055.1 uncultured Gammaproteobacteria bacterium
TTCGGCATCGCCGCCGCCGAGGGCGAGGTGTTCGAGGCGCAGTTGTTCCTGGACGAGGGCAAGGGCGCCGAGAGCGCGCGCCGCGCCGCCGATAAGGCGCTGTCCGCCATGGTCATGGCGGCGCAGGCCTTGATCAAGCTGCATGACCCGGACATCGCCAACGACGACGCGGTGATCGTGCAGGAATTCCGCCGCCGCTTTTATGACACGCAGTTGTTCTTTGATCCTTTTGCCGGCGGTAAATTCGCGCACATGTTCTTTCATGCCTATGAGTATCGCGAGGAAAAGCCCGACCTGGAGTTGGCTCACCGCCGCGTGGAAGAGGCGCAGCTGTTCATCGAGGCGGCCCACGCATGCTACAGCCGACTCATGGACAGCGGGCAGGCGGGGCTTGCCGGCGGCCTGGGCATCGGCGCCGCCGCGGCGCCATCCGCGCCGACTTCCGTCGCGTAACCCTGGGTCGCCGCCGTGAACCTGCAGCGCTTTTGCGTTAAGTTCTTCGCACAGCCGTCACCCGGCTTCGACGATGCCAAACTCATCAACGTCTTTCACGACTGGATCAAACGCCAGGTGGGCTTAGGCACGCTGATCGATGTGGCCGACTACCGCCACGTGCCGGACGGGCCCGGCGTCATGCTCATCACCCACGAGGCGAACTTCGCCATGGACTACACCGAGGGTCGCCGACTCGGGTTGCTGTACCAGCGCAAGACCGACCAGTCCGGAAATGTCGCCGCGCGCATATCGGCGGCCGTGGGTCAGGCGCTGACGGCCTGTCAGTTGCTGACCCAGGACCCTCACCTGCAGGGCACTCTGGGTTTCAACGCCGGTGAGCTGTGGGTGATCGCCAATGACCGCCTGGAGGCGCCCAATACCGATGACGCCTATGATCAATTGCGTCCCCATCTGCAACAGGTGGGCGAGACGCTGTTCGGCAAGTGCGATCTGGCAAAGGTGAACAACGACGGCCGCGAGCGCCTCGCCGCGCGACTGGTGTCCGCCGCGCCGGTGTCCGTGGATGACCTCGCCGTCAGGGTGCGCGGCGCCATCGCCTGAGAAATTTTATTCGCCTAGTCCATTCCCCGATCCGCGGGTGGGTGTCATTGCCAATGGTGAAAACACTTCCCGCGGCGGCGAAGAGTATAATCACTTCATGATGGTAGGGCTGGGCATTGGCATAGGATGGCAGCGCGGGTGTATGCTACCAATGGGCTATCAATTGGATCACTTGCATACAGCTATCACGTTACGTGATGAGGAGGTCTCCATGGCGGCCATGCAAGAAACGTCATCCGTTCGCGCCGTACTGGCACGCAGTATCCGGGAGCTTCGCACGTTTCGGAATATCACCCAGGAAGAACTCAGCACAGTCACCGGCATTACCCGCAGTCACATCAGTGCCATCGAGCACGGCCGGTGCAACATCCGCTTGGATAATATCGACAAGATCGCCCGGGCACTGGGTGTTCCGTTACGCCAGTTGTTCGATGAGCAGGGGGGCGAGGATGCCGATGGCCACCCCTCCAAACCCTTTTACATCGGTGAGTCATCGGGCTGGTATCGCGTCATCAATCCGCCTTCCGTATCGATGCCGATATCCGGCGTGCTTTATGTATAACCCATGAGGCCCGCCGGCCGGTCTTGCATGAAGGGGGTGTGTTGATTCCCTGTTATGTCGGTGGCCGGGGCATGTTCGCCACGGAAACGACGCGCCGCTTCAAGACGGTGGTAATGGCGTACCTGGAGCAGACCGGTCTCGGCTATGACACCCGTTATCGCTATTACCGGGGTCTTTTTCCGGACATGGCGCCCGAGGCGCTGGCCGAGATGGTGTGTGACCCGGTGGAGTACTACGATCCGGATTGGCCGGCCTATCTGGAGGCCCATCGTGGTGTGTGCAGCGAGGCGAAGGCTGTCGCGGCGTTCGTGCTGTTGCGGGACGGGGCGTTTCGTGACGCCGCGCAGGCTGCGGTCATGTGCTACGACGAGGCGGGTTTCGGTTCCGGGCTCAACTCCATGCGCTTCATCATGGACGGCAAGCCCATCCTAGGATTTTTTCACCGTGACGCCGTGGCCCACGGCGTCAATCTGGCCAGCGTGCTACAGCTGGAACAGGAATACCCGGATACGGTCCGGTTGCTGCCCTATGTGACTCTCGACGATATTACCGCCCAGCTGATGCCCTGGCTCAGGGCTTTATCGAACACGCCAAATCGGTCAAAATAAGCGCCGGCCCGGTCCTGGCCGGTGCCGCCGTGACCGCCACGGCGCACCGTTCGGGGACGTCCCGTAAAATAATCAATAACAACGGGTTAATGGCCGCTCCCAACGCTCTTCAGGTAGCCCGCGGCGTGACCGAAATAATAGTTGACTGTTTTTATCAACTATTTTAATATTTGAGTAAATCACTCAAGTATGCGTGAAGGGCATGCCGGTCCGCGGATGCGGAACCGTGTGGCGTGTCTGCGAAGCGCATGCAATTTTACCCGCAAACGGGGTTGTTGACGATGCGTCGATGATGGGGGGCGGAGTGCGGGGCGTGGCCCCGGCCAGTCCTCACGGGACGCGAAACAGGGCGGAACGGAGTTTTTTCTAGTATGGCTGCAACAGATTTAGATGCACTGGTTAAACAGGGCTACAAGCACGGCTTCTTCACCGACATTGAGACCGATACGGTACCGCCCGGTCTCAATGAAGACATCATCCGCTTCATCTCGGCCAAGAAGAACGAGCCCGAGTTTCTGCTGGCGTGGCGCCTGAAGGCCTACCGTCACTGGCTGACCATGCCCAAGCCCCACTGGGCCAACGTCCGCTTCCCGCCCATTGACTATCAGGCCATCAGCTATTACTCCGCGCCCAAGTCCAAGGCCGACCGCCCCAAGAGCCTGGAGGAGGTGGACCCGCAGCTGCTGGAGACCTATGAGAAGCTGGGCATCCCGCTCAAGGAGCAGGAGATGCTCGCCGGCGTGGCGGTGGACGCGGTGTTCGACAGCGTCTCGGTGGCCACCACCTTCAAGGCCAAGCTGGCCGAGCATGGGGTGATCTTCTGCTCGTTCTCCGAGGCGGTGCACAACCACCCCGAGATCATCGAGGAGTATCTTGGTTCAGTGGTGCCGCCTGGCGACAATTTTTTCGCGGCGCTGAATTCGGCGGTGTTTACCGATGGTTCATTCTGTTATATCCCCAAGGGCGTGCGCTGCCCCATGGAGCTGTCCACCTATTTCCGCATCAACAGCGCGGCCACGGGGCAATTCGAGCGCACCCTGATCATCGCCGAGGAAGGCAGCTACGTGAGCTACCTGGAGGGCTGCACGGCGCCCCAGCGCGACGAGAATCAGCTGCATGCTGCGGTGGTGGAACTGGTGGCCAAGAAGGACGCCCAGATCAAGTACTCCACTGTGCAGAACTGGTATCCCGGCGACGAGAACGGCGTCGGCGGCATCTACAACTTCGTCACCAAGCGCGGCGACTGCCGCGGCGCCAACGCCAAGATCTCGTGGACCCAGATCGAGACCGGCTCGGCCATCACCTGGAAGTATCCCAGCGTGATCCTCAACGGCGACAACTCCGTGGGCGAGTTCTATTCCGTGGCCCTGACCAACAACCTGCAGCAGGCGGACACCGGGACCAAGATGGTCCATGTGGGCAAGAACACACGCAGTACCATCATCTCCAAGGGCATCTCGGCGGGGCGCAGCCAGAACACCTACCGCGGCCTGGTCAAGGTGATCAAGGGCGCGGCCGGGGCGCGCAACTATACTCAGTGCGACTCGCTGTTGATGGGCGACCGCTGCGGGGCCCATACGCTGCCGTATATCGAGGTCAAGAACCCCACCGCCAAGGTCGAGCATGAAGCGACCACCTCGCGCATCAGCGAGGATCAGCTGTTTTACTGCACCCAGCGCGGCATCTCCACGGAGGACGCCGTGTCCATGATCGTCAACGGTTTCTGCAAGGAGGTGCTGCGGGAATTGCCCATGGAGTTCGCCGTCGAGGCGCAACGGCTTCTGGGCATCAGCCTTGAGGGCAGCGTCGGCTGATCATGCCCGCGGTTCACGCCGCACGTATACTTTGCAATCGCACCGCGACGCCCGCGACGGCGGCGGGGTATCACACAATCAATCGCTGAACGGCGCAAACGAGGAAGCCGGAACTATGCTGGATATAAAGGGCCTGCGGGTCAATATCGACGACAAAGAGATCCTGCGCGGGGTTGACCTGCACGTCAACGCCGGCGAGGTGCACGCTATTATGGGTCCCAACGGCTCGGGCAAGAGCACCCTGGCCCACGTGCTGGCCGGGCGCAGCGGCTACCAGGTCACGGGCGGCACGGCGCGCCTGCAGGACAAAAACCTGCTGGAGATGCCCCCGGAGGAGCGCGCCCGGGCCGGTGTGTTCCTGGCGTTTCAATACCCGGTGGAGATCCCCGGGGTAAACAATGTCTATTTATTGAAGGCCGCGCTGAACGCGCTGCGCAAGTCCCAGGGCCTGGAAGAACTGGATGCCATGGACTTTCTCACGCTGGTGAAGGAAAAGCTCAAGCTGGTGGAGATGGATGAGGCTCTGCTTTACCGTGCCGTCAATGAAGGTTTTTCCGGCGGCGAGAAGAAGCGCAACGAGATATTGCAGATGGCGGTGCTGGAACCCAAGCTGGCGATCCTCGATGAGACCGATTCCGGGCTGGACATCGACGCCCTGAAGATCGTCGCCGAGGGTGTCAACAAGATGCGCAGCCCCGACCGCGCCATCATCATGGTGACCCACTACCAGCGCCTACTCAATTATGTGGTGCCCGACTATGTCCATGTGCTGGCCGGCGGGCGCATCGTCAAGTCCGGCGGCCGCGAGCTGGCCAAGGAACTGGAGCAGCAGGGCTACGGTTGGCTCGAGACCAAGGACGCCAGCGCGGCGTCCGGCGTTACCGGCAGCAATGCAACAGGGCCGTCGCACTCATGAATGCGGTCCTGGACACCAAGTCCCGTTATGTCTCGGAGTTCGACCGCCTGCGTTCGTCGCTGCCCGGTGGAACGCCGTGGCTGACGGCGCTGCGCGAGGCCGCGCTGGCGCACTTTGGCGAGGCGGGGTTTCCCACCCCGCGCCAGGAAGATTGGAAGTACACCAACGTGGCGCCCATCGAGAAGCGCCACTTCGCCATCCCCAGCGCGCTGTCGCCGGCGCTGAGCGACGGGCAGCTGCGCGGGCTTTTCCTGCACGGTCTTGACTGTCATCACCTGATCTTCATCAACGGCCGCCTGCAGCCGGGTTACTCCACCGCGGCATCGTTGCCCGAGGGCGTTGAGGCGGGCAGCCTGGCGCGCGTCCTCACCGTGTCTCCGGCCGACCTGGAGCCTTACCTGGGGCGCATCGCTAACCCCGCCGCCAACGGCTTCGTGGCATTGAACACGGCGTTCATGAGTGACGGGGCCTGCATCCGCGTGGCGCCGGGCGTCAGCCTGGACAAGCCGGTGCACCTGGTGTTCGCCGTCACCGGGTCGGACGAGGTGATGACCGCACCGCGCAACCTCATCGTGGCCGGGGACAACAGCCAGCTCACCGTGATCGAACACTACGTGGACCTGGGTGGCGGCACCTATCTGACCAATGCAGTGACCGAGATCGTGGCTGGGGCGGGCGCCCGGGTGGATCACTACAAACTGCAGCAGGAGTCCGTGAATGCCTATCACGTGGCCACCATTCAGGCCCACCTGGGCCGCGACAGCCGCGTGGCGTCCCGCAACTTCTCCCTGGGCGGGCGGCTGGTGCGCAACGATATCAATGCGCTATTGAGCGCCGGCGGCGCCGAGTGCGTCATGGACGGCCTGTTCATGGCCGGCGGCCGCCAGCACGTGGACAACCACACCTTTATCGATCACGCCGCGCCCGACTGCGCCAGCCGCGAGAATTACAAGGGCGCGCTGGACGGCCGGTCGCGGGGCGTGTTCAACGGACGCATCATGGTGCGCCAGGATGCGCAGAAGACTGACGCCCATCAATCCAATCACAATCTGCTGCTGTCCGATGACGCCGAGGTGGATACCAAGCCGCAGCTGGAGATCTTTGCCGATGACGTGCGCTGCTCCCACGGCGCCACGGTGGGTCAACTGAACAACGACGCATTGTTTTATCTGCGCTCCCGGGGGCTGGAGGAACAACGCGCCCGCGGTTTGCTGACCTATGCCTTCATGCGCGAGGTCATCGACCGCATCGAGGTGGCGCCGCTGCGCGCGGCCATGGGACGCAATCTGCTGGCATGGCTGCCCGGCGTGGATGAATCCGTGAGTGAATCGCTATGAGTCGCAGCGTCGATACCCTGGTGATGAATACCGGGGCCGCGGCGGACGCCGCCGGGCTCGATGTTCAGCGCGTACGGCGGGACTTTCCCGTCTTGCACCAGCAGGTCCACGGCCGTCCCCTGGTGTATCTGGACAATGCCGCCACCACCCAGAAGCCGTCCGCGGTGATCGACGCGGTGAAGGCCTATTATGAACACGACAACGCCAACATCCACCGTGGCGTGCATACCCTGAGCGAGCGCGCCACCCGTGCCCACGAGGACGCCCGGGTCAAGGTGCAGCACTTCATAAATGCCGCCGACCCCGGCGAGATTGTGTTCGTGCGCGGCGCCACCGAGGCCATCAACCTGGTGGCCCACAGCTATGGTCGCGCGCACATCGGCGCCGGCGACGAGATCATCCTTACCGAGATGGAGCATCACTCCAACATCGTACCGTGGCAAATGCTGTGCGAGCAGACCGGCGCGCACCTCAAGGTAGTGCCCGTTAACGACGCCGGTGAACTGATACTGGGTGAGTTGGAGAAATTTCTCGGGCCGCGCACCAAGCTGGTGGCCGTGACCCACATGTCCAATGCCCTGGGGACCATCAACCCCGTGGAGCGCATCATCGCCATGGCCCACGCGTTCAAGGTACCGGTGCTCGTCGACGGCGCCCAGGCGGTGTCCCACCTTGAGGTGGATGTGCGTCAACTGGATTGTGATTTCTATGTCTTTTCCGGGCACAAGGTCTACGCGCCTACCGGTATCGGGGTGTTGTACGCCAAGGCAGCGCTGCTGGAGGACATGCCTCCCTATCAGGGCGGCGGCGATATGATCAGCCGAGTGAGTTTCAATGAAACCGTATACAGCAAGCCCCCCCACAAGTTCGAGGCCGGCACGCCGCACATCGCCGGCGCCATCGGCCTGGGCGCGGCCATCGACTATGTCACCGGTCTGGGCATGGCGCATATCGCGGCCTATGAACACAGGCTTCTGGCCTACGCCACTGAGGCGGTGTCCACGCTGCGCGGCGTGCGCCTCGTTGGCACCGCGCCCCACAAGGCCAGCGTGTTGTCGTTTGTGATGGACAGCGTGCACCCCCACGACATCGGCACCATCCTGGACAGCGAGGGCGTGGCGATCCGCGCCGGCCACCACTGCGCCATGCCGCTGATGGACCGTTACGCGGTGCCCGCCACGGCGCGGGCATCACTGGGGGTTTATAATACATTTGAAGAAGTGGATGCTCTGGTCAGGGCCATCGATAAAGTGAAGGAAATATTCGGCTGATGTCCGATCTGCGCGAACTGTATCAAGAGGTCATCGTGGACCATAACCGCCACCCGCGGAATTTTCGCGAGAACGCCGTGGCCACGCGCAGGATCGATGGCTACAACCCGTTGTGCGGCGACAAACTGACCCTGTTTCTCGAGATGGAGAACGATATCATCAAGGACATCAGCTTTATCGGTACCGGTTGCGCCATCTCCATGGCATCGGCCTCTCTGATGACCGAGGCGCTGAAGGGCAAGACCGAGGCGCAGGCGCGCGCCATCTTCGATGGTTTCCATACCCTGGTGACTCAGGAGAGGTCAGGTCCGGTGGACGAAGGGCAGTTGGGCAAGCTGGCGATCTTCGCCGGTGTGCGCGAATTTCCCACGCGGGTGAAATGCGCGACTCTGGCCTGGCATACGCTGCAGGCGGCGCTGGAAGGCAGCAAAGCGGCGGTGAGCACTGAATAACTTCAGTTTCGGGTTCATGTAAGGAATATGTTGTGATGGGTGCTAATGAAATGACCACGTTGACGCGGGACTGCGAGGTGGCGCTGATCCCGGCGGGCACCACGGTGACGCTGCCGGCGGGTACCCAGGTGGTCATCACCCAGTCCCTGGGCGGCAGCTATACGGTGTACGCCGGCGGTTCTTTGGCGAGGGTGGACGGCAAAGACGCTGACGCCCTGGGCAAGGAGGCCACTGCGGCAGCCCCTCAGGAACAGGTCATCACTGGCGACGGGACGGTCGACGAGGCGCAGCTGTGGGAACAGTTGCGCACCTGCTACGACCCGGAGATCCCCATCAATATCGTGGAACTGGGCCTCATTTACGATTGCAAGGTTATTGCGCTTGAAGATCAAGGCAACCGCGTCGAGGTGAAGATGACCCTGACCGCCCCCGGGTGCGGCATGGGCGAATTCCTCAAGCAGGATGTGGAGCACAAGCTCGCCGCGGTGCCCAACGTCACCGAACTCGACGTGGAGATGGTGTTCGAGCCGCCGTGGGACCAGAGCCGCATGTCCGAGGCCGCCAAGCTGCAGGCGGGCCTGTTATAAGGTGGATTTCGGGGTGCTGCAGGTGAATGGTCAATCCAGCAGCGGCCGCAGGCCGCTGCCTGAATCCGAAATGCGCAACTCGCAACCCGAAACTCAAATGAACCGCTTGCGAATGACCCAACCAATATATTGGGGATACGGAGCATGAGTGAATGGATCAACGTGGCGCCAGCCGCTGACATCGCGCCTGGCGCCTGGCGCACGGTGGATGTGGACGACGTGGCGGTGGCGGTCATCAACCTCGGCGGGAAGTTCTATGCCATCGAGGACATGTGCACCCACGACGGCGGCGAGCTGACCGGCGGCCACATCGAGGGCTGCGAGATTGTCTGCCCGCGCCACGGCGCCCGCTTCGATATCACCACCGGCGATGTTACCGCGCCGCCCGCCTATGAGCCCATCGAGACATTCCCCGTGCGGGTGGAAGGCGGCATGGTTCAGGTGAAACAACGAGACTGAAAGATCAAAAGATTGAAAAAAACTTCTTTTGATCTTTGCCCCTTTCAATCTTTCAATCTGCACGCCCCATTCGTCATAATAGCCGTGATGGCAAGAATAATATCCACCGTCGGGGGGTTACCCGGCCACAGTGATATCGTGGGGGGCGCGCATGGGTAAGAGAGTCCTGGTCGTCATGGGACACCCGCGCACGGACAGTTACTGCGCGGCGCTGGCTCAGTCTTATATCGAGGGGGCCCACGAGGCCGGCGCGCAGGTGGAGACACTATCCCTCGCCGATCTCGATTTCGACCAGAACGTGCACTACCCGTCGCCGCGCCAGCAGTTCGCCGAGGCCGACGTGGTGCGCGCCCAGCAGTTGTTCACCTGGGCCCAGCACATCGTGTTCGTGTACCCCACCTGGTGGGGGACCATGCCGGCCCTGCTCAAGGGGTTTCTGGACCGGGTGCTGATGCCGGGGTTCGCGTTCGAGGAAAACGGCGACGATCCGTCCGTCTGGGAAAAACTTCTGGTCGGGCGTTCCGCACAGGCGCTGGTGACCATGGATACGCCGCCATGGGTATACCGTTTCATCTACAAGGCGCCGGGGCACAACGCGCTGCGCCGCGCCACCCTGGGGTTCTGCGGTATCCAGCCCACGTTCATCACCAACTTCGGGCCCATCAAGGGGTCGTCCGCGGAGGCGCGCCGGGCATGGCTGGAAAAGGCGCGCCAGGAAGCCCTGGGGCTTGACCGGCGCTTGCGCGCGGATCGCCTCAAGCAGCACGCCTTGTCGTGGCTCAAGATTTTGCGCCTGCAGTTCTATCCCATGACCTGGATCGCCTATACCATCGGCGCATTCGCCGCCGCGCAGCATTCGGGCGAGTACTCGTCGCGGATCTATTGGCTGGGTTACCTGTGTATCTTTCTGGTGGAGGTGATCACGGTACTGGGCAACGAGTACTTCGATTTTGGCTCTGACCGGCTGAATAAAAACGCCGGGCCGTTCAACGGCGGATCCCGGGTACTGGTGGACGGCGGACTGAGCGCAGGCAGCGTGTGGACGGGCATGCTGGGTATTGCCGTGCTGCTGGTATTCAGCGGGTATTACCTGATGCACACCACGGCGACGATTTCCGGTGTGGACTTTTCATTGCTTTCCATGGCCGCGTTGGTAGCCATTGGATACACATTCCCGCCGCTGAAACTGGTCTACCGCGGCCTCGGCGAGCTCAACGTCGGGGTGACACACAGTTTTGCCGTGATACTGTGCGGTTACGTGCTGCAGACAGGCACCTGGAGCGACCCCTACATCTGGCTCATCGGTGTGCCGCTGTTTTTCGCCACCCTGGCCGCGATCACCCTGTCGGCGATTCCCGATTACGACGCCGACAAGGCAGTGTCGAAAAAGACCCTGGCGGTGGTGCTGGGCACGCGGCGGGCGGCGTGGGCGGCCATGGGGTTCGTGACGGCGGCGGCCGTCACCGGTGTATTGTGGCAGCGCTTGGGACTGTACGGGGGGCTCAGCGGCTACGCGGTGTACCTGACCTTGCCCCATGCCATGCGCTTGTTATACGTGATCGGCGCCTATCTCAAGCAGGGGGCGCCGTGCATGCGCATCAACAACATTATGGTGCTGGCCCTGACCTATATCATGTGGTTCGGGGTTATTCCCCTGCTCGGATTGTTATAACGTATCCCAGTTGGATTTTCTGCGTACGCGCAGTTTCGGGATTATCAGGCCGAGCAGCACGCCGCCGCCCAGCACCAGGGCCCCGGCGATGAACCAGTCGCGGTTGCGCCGGTCTTTCAATAATGCATTTTCCTGTTCATAGGACTGGACCTGCCGTTCCAGGTCCACGGCTTTGCTTTTGAGCGTCTTGTTCTCGTTGTCGAGTGCAAGGGCGCTGGAGGCGGTCTGGCGGATGGAGGCGAGTTGCTGGTTGAGGCGCCGGTTATCGTCCGTCAGGGTCTGGACCTGTTTGCTCAAGTCATTCTTCTCGCCCTTGAGCTTGCCCAGTTCATCATTGAGGCGGTTGTTGTCGATCTGGGAATTGACCAGCTTCTTTTTGGCGTCGTCGAGTTGATCGCGGGCGCTGGGACTGTCCGCCAGGTAGCGGGTCAGCACCCAGCCCTCGGTGCCCTTGTCGGTGCGCACGCGGGAATAACCCGAATCGCTGTCGCTCTCCAGCAAATCCAGTTTTGCGCCGCTCGGCAGGTAGGCCACGATGCGATATTCGGTGGACTTGCCGCTGCGCAGTGGGATGGTCAGGTCATCGGTGACATAGCGCGATGTCTGGGCATAGGCGCCGGAGGCCGCGGCCGCCAGGCATATCAGTATAAGAAGGCGAATAAACTTCACGGTCATGAACATTGGGTTCCTTGTATTTATAGACCTTAACTGGGCCGCTCCCCTTATCCGTGTGGCGTCAACGTCCATGGTCCGGTCCGGGGAGGGGATAGGGTAACTCTATCACCGCGGGCTTCCAAGCCGGCTGCCCCAGTGTGGCGCTGCCTGATGCCCCGGCGCGGTGACGCTAGCGCTGCTCTAGCAGTCGCTTTTCCCATGCCAGGGAGGTGCGCACGATGACCTCCAGGTCGTCGTAGCGGGGCTGCCAGTTGAAGGTACGCCGGATCTGCTGGACATCCGCCACCAGCTCGGGAGGATCGCCGGCGCGGCGCGGTTGTTCACGAATGTCCAGACGCCGCCCGCTGACCTGCTGCACCATGTCCAGTACCTGCCGGACGCTGTAGCCGTGGCCGTACCCGCAGTTGAAGATGCCCGCGTCACCGCCGCTGTTGAGGTGTTCCAGCGCCCTGATGTGAGCGTCGGCCAGGTCTTCCACGTGAATGTAGTCGCGCACCCCGGTGCCGTCATGAGTGGGGTAGTCGGTGCCGTAGATGGCAATCCACGGACGCTTGCCCAGCGCCGCCTCGCATGCCACCTTGACCAGCAGGGTGGCGTTGCGGGTGGACTGGCCGATGCGCCCCTGGGGGTCGGCGCCCGCCACGTTGAAGTAGCGCAGGATCACGTAGCGCATGTCCCCGGCCGCGCCCAGGTCGCGCAGCATGAGTTCACTCATAAGCTTGGAGGTGCCGTAGGGGTTGATGGGCTGCTCCGCCGCGTCTTCCGTAGCCCAGCCGCCTTCCGGTATGCCATAGACCGCCGCGGTGGAGGAGAAAATGAACTGCCGCACCCCCGTGAGGGTACAGCACTCCAGCAGGTTGCGCGTGTTGCAGGTATTGTTGCGGTAGTATTTGAGCGGGTCGGCCACCGACTCCGGCACCACCGTGCTGGCGGCAAAGTGCATGACGGTGTCAATGGCATGGTCTCTTAACAGGGCGGAGACCAGGGTCATGTCGCCGGTGCTGCCGACCACCAATTCCCCATAGAGTACGGCGTCTGCGAACCCCGTGGAGAGGTCATCCAGGACCACGACGCGGTGGCCGGCCTCACCGAGGCGGCGGACGACATGGCTGCCGATGTAACCGGCGCCGCCGGTTACCAGGATGTTGCGTTGGGTCATGGGGCGTGACTATGGATTTGAGTGGTGCGGCCCGGGTATTTGGTATCGGGATTTCAGCATATTCTGGTCGCACGGGGATGACACTGTTCCCCCAGATAGCATAAAATATCACAAGTCCCGGATATAAACCTATAGAACCACTGCCCTTGCGCCCGCCCATTACCCCTTACGGAGGTCAGCTGCTTGACCTGTGCGTTTCCGCCGAGCGTGCCAAGGCACTGAAGTCGGCGGCGCTGGATTTCGTCTCATGGGATCTGCGTCCGCGCCAGCAGTTGGACCTGGAGCTGCTGCTCAACGGTGCGTTCTCTCCCTTGAACGGTTTCATGACCCAGGCGGACTACGAGGCCGTGCTGGCGGACATGTCCCTGGATAACGGCACCATGTGGCCGGTGCCCATTACCCTGGATCTCGACCAGGCCACGGCCGACGGCCTGATGGTGGGCGATCATATTGCACTGCGTGATGTGGAAGGGGTGATGCTGGCGGTGATGGCGGTGGAGAGCCTGTGGTCCCCGGACAGGCACGCCGATGCCAGGGCGCTATTCGGCACCGACGATCCCCGGCATCCGGGGGTGAACTGCTTGTTGAATGAGACCCTGCCGGTGTACGTGGGAGGTCGCGTCGAGGGCCTGGAGATGCCCGGCCACCACAGCTTCAAGCATCTGTATGCCACCCCGGCTGAACTGCGCCAGCAGTTCAAGAAGTTCGGCTGGGCCAGCGTGGTGGCTTACCATGCCGAGTCACCCATTCACAAGGCGCAGTACCAGATGAGCCTGCAGGCCTCGGCGGAACTGTCCGCCAACCTGCTGATTAATCCCGTTGTGGATGTGGAGGACGAGGAGTACTACCACCGCGTGCGTTGCTATAACGCCGTGCTGCCCCATTACCCCCAGCAGACCACCTTGCTCAGCCTGCTGCCACTGTCCATGCGCTACGCCGGGGTGCGTGAGATCCTGTGGCATGGGATCGTACGTCAGAACTACGGCTGTACCCATATGCTGGTCATCCCCGGGTACGGTGAGCCCGCCGCTGCCCATCAATCCCTGTCCGGCCCCGACTGGGAGCGCCTCGCCAACCACCAGGACGACCTGGCGCTGCAATTTGTTCCGGTGGAACCGCTGATCTACAGCCAGGGCCAGATGGGGTTTGTCCCGGTGTCAAAGGCCGGCGAAGACGACCGGCGCGATGCGGTCCCGGACAGTGAGTATTACCGCCGTCTGCAGGTGGAGCAGGATATACCTACCTGGTTTACCTTTCCCGAGGTCATGGCGGAGCTGCGCAAGGTCTACCGGCCACGCAGCCGGCAGGGCCTCACGCTGTTCTTTACCGGTCTGTCCGGGGCCGGCAAGTCCACCATTGCGCGGGCTGTCATCGCCAAGCTGCTGGAAACCGGCGGGCGCCCGGTGACCCTGCTGGACGGGGACATCGTGCGCAAGCACCTGTCCAGTGAACTGGGCTTTTCCCGCGAACACCGCAACATCAACGTACGGCGCATCGGGTACGTGGCCAGTGAGATCACCAAGAACGGCGGCATCGCCGTATGCGCTCCCATTGCCCCCTATGCCAGCATCCGCCGGGAGGTGCGCGAGATGATCTCGGCCTATGGCGGATTTATTGAGATTTTTGTCTCAACACCCCTGGAGGTCTGCGAGGCCCGCGACCGCAAGGGCCTGTATGCCAAGGCGCGGGCGGGCATCGTCAAGGAATTCACCGGTATCAGTGACCCTTATGAGCCCCCGGAGGTCCCCGAGTTGTCCATCAACACGGCTTCCATATCCATTGAAGAGGCGGCGCAGCAGGTGTTCATCTACCTGGAAAAGGAGCACTACATAGGAATTAAGTAATGACTTCAACGACGTGCGGCGGGAAAGCGGCTGCCGCTCTGGTGTTCTGGGGGATTATCTTTAGTTACATCAGTAAGTTGACAGGATTGTGCACATGCCGCAGAATAGACAGCTTTCTTTTGGAGGGGTTCCCGAGCGGTCAAAGGGATCAGACTGTAAATCTGACGGCTCAGCCTTCGGAGGTTCGAATCCTCCCCCCTCCACCGCCTAAGTAGTGGGAGGCCGGGCAAGTTATGCGTTACCCCTTTGAAACTTCACGGGGGAACAAAAGGCAGGCCGCTTGTCCGCGGTGCAACGATGCTCATGGCGGGCGGAGCCAGGCTGGGCTTGGTTGATGGGGTGTGAAACGGAGTACGGAGGAGCGGCGGGTCGCGGGTATCGATTGAGGTTCTGGCCCTGATTTGCGGGTGTAGTTCAATGGTAGAACCTCAGCCTTCCAAGCTGATGACGTGGGTTCGATTCCCATCACCCGCTCCAACTGCAAGCTGGGCTTGCCAGCAGGAGATAAGACGGAGTGCCGGGGTGCGCCAAGTCTGCCGATGGGATGGGCGAACAGGATCGTAGCGGCCGGGATTTGCTAAGCCCATATAGCTCAGTCGGTAGAGCACTTCCTTGGTAAGGAAGAGGTCACCGGTT
>CAYXAX010000051.1:0-14872 GCA_964463055.1 uncultured Gammaproteobacteria bacterium
TTTCATGATGCGGCTGGAAATGGGCTACCCGGACCAGCAGGCGGAGCGCACCCTGCTGAAGGGACGCGACAGCCGCGACCAATTGGCCCATATGACGCCGAGCCTGTCGCCGGAGCGGCTCATGGCCATCCAGGAAGCGGTGATCGCCGTCCATGTCTCGGACGCCTTACTGGATTATCTGCAGGCCCTGCTCGGCTTCAGCCGCGAGGCGCCGTATTACAGGACCGGCCTGTCGCCCCGCGCCGGGCTGGCGGTGCGCCGCTGTGCCCAGGCATGGGCGTTCATGCATGGGCGCGACCACGTACTGCCGGAGGATGTCCAGACCGTGCTGCCCAGTGTGGTCAATCACCGCCTCAAGGCCGCGCCGGAATTCAGCGAACACGCCCATGACGAAATCGTCAGTCATATGGTTACCGTGGCCATTCCTTAAAACCCGCCGTCTTTGCCACGACGGGGTCTCAGGTCAGGAATCGGGAGTCGGTGCATGAAACTCAGCGTAATTGGGTGGGCGAGCAGACTGCCGGGGCTGCTCGGCATCGAGCGGCGCCGCGCCGGCCGCAGTACGCGGCCCATCACCCTGCACCAGCGGCGCATCTTCATTCTCCCCACGGCTCAGGGCATGCTGTACGGCACCATGGTGGGCGTGATGACGTTCACCTCCGCCAACTACAACAACAACATGGGCTTCGTGCTTGCCTTCACCCTGGCCAGCCTGGGCATGGTCACGGTACTGCACACCTACCGCAATATCGCCCACCTGACCCTGCGGCCGGGACGGGTACCGGCGGTGTTCTGCGGCGAGCCGGCGCGCTTCGGCATCATTGTTGAAAATCAGCTGTCCAAACCGCGCTACTGCATGTACCTGGAGACCGCCGGGCAGCCGCCCACGGTGGCCGACATCGCCGCCAACGGCAGTCAATCGGTGCAGCTCACCCTGCCCACGGCGCGACGCGGCCTGTTGAAGCTGGACACCATTACCGTGTCCAGCAGTTATCCACTGGGCCTGTTCCGCGCCTGGTCCTACCTGCAGCTGGAGATGCAGTGCGTGGTCTATCCGCGCCCGATGGCGCACAACGCGGCGCCGGCCGGAAACGGCACGGAGCACGGTCCGACCGCCACGCCGACGCGCGGGACGGATGACTTCATCGGCCTGCGCACCTACGCCAGCGGCGATTCCCTGCGCCACGTGCACTGGAAGGCCATCGCCCGCGGTCAGGCCATGATGACAAAACAGTTCGGTGACGCCGAGGCGGATACCCTGTGGCTGGAATGGGATGCGCTGAACGGCCTCGATACCGAGACGCGCCTGTCCGTGCTCTGCCGCTGGGTATTGGACGCCGAACGCGACGGCGTGAGCTACGGCCTGCGGCTGCCCAATCAGGTATTTTCACCCGACACCGGCCCCCGGCACCGCCACCAGTGTCTGCAAGCCCTGGCACTGTTCGGTGGCGGCCATGTTTAAGCTGGCGCGTTCAAAACAGCCCATTCCCGACCATGACATCACCGCCCTGCTGTGGGCGACACTGGTGGTGGCGGCGCCCCTGGCCCTGTACCTGCCGGTATGGATCACCGCCGTGTTTGTGCTGTGCGGCACGTGGCGCATGATGACCGCCGCCCAGCACTGGCCGTCACCCACGCCAACGCTGCGCCTGGCGCTGGCCACGCTGGGCCTGGCCGGGGTGCTGATTCAGAACGGCACCGTGCTGGGGCGCGACGCCGGCGTTTCGTTGTTGATGCTCATGGTCAGTCTCAAGCTGTTGGAGCTGAACACACTGCGCGACGCCTATGTCATCACCGTGCTGAATTATTTTATTCTCCTCACCCACTTTCTTTATTCCCAGAGCCTGTACGCCGCCGCCTACATGGCGCTGGGCATCCTGGTGGTGACCGCGGTACTGAATAAACTCAATTACGAAACGGCGCAACGCTCCTTCGGCGCGCACCTGCGCTTCGCGGCGGTGGTGGGTATGCAGGCCCTGCCGCTGCTCATCGTGATGTTTTTCCTGTTCCCGCGCTTCGGCGGGGCCATCTGGAGCGTACCCGGCGGCGGCCACGGCTCCACGGGCCTGAGTCCGGACATGTCCCCGGGGGAGATCAGCAATCTGAGCCGATCCGACGCGGTGGCGTTTCGCGTGTCATTCACCAGCGGCATGCCCAAGGCGAATCACCTCTACTGGCGCGGCCCGGTGCTGTGGTATACCGACGGCACCCGCTGGACCCGCGGCAACGCGCCCGATATCGATGACAGCCTGCGGGGAGAGGGCCTGAATTTCACGCCCACGGGCGATCCCGTTACCTACGACGTCACCCTCGAGCCCCACGACCAGCGCTGGCTGTTCGCCCTGGACCTGCCGGCCGGCGCGCCGCGCATCGGGCGCATCACGCCCGACTTTCAGCTGCTCGCCAACAAGCGGGTCACCGAGCGCATCCACTACCCGGTGATCTCCTATGTGAACTACACCACCGGCGCGCTCGCCCCCGGCGAGCGCCGCCGCGCCCTGCAGCTGCCCGCCGGCAACCCGCGTACCCGCGCACTGGCGCGGCGCTGGCGCGACCGGCTGCACAACGACGCCAGGATCGTGCACACGGCGCTGCGCTATTTTCATGATCAACCCTTTGTCTACACCATGTCGCCGCCGACGCTGCACGGTGACCGCATGGATGACTTTCTGTTCAATACCCGGCGCGGCTTCTGCGAACACTACGCCGCCAGCTTCACCTGGCTCATGCGCGCCGCGGGCATCCCGGCGCGGGTCGTCACCGGCTACCAGGGCGGCGAGATCAATCCACTGGGACATTACCTCATCGTACGCCAGAGCGACGCCCACGCCTGGGCGGAGGTGTGGCTGCGTGGTGAAGGCTGGGTGCGCATCGACCCCACCGCCGCGGTGGCGCCGGAGCGCATCGAACTGGGCTTCGATCCCATCCCCCAGCCCGACGGCGAACCGGTGCTGTTCGGCGGCGCGGCGCCGCAATTCCTGCAGCGTCTGTGGAAGAGCATGGGGTTTGGCTGGGACGCCGTGAATTTCAACTGGGATCAGTGGGTCCTGGGTTACAGCCAACACAAACAGATACAGCTGCTGTCGCACCTGGGCCTTGAGCTGCAGTCCTGGAAACAGATTGCGCTGGGTCTGTTCGTTGCCGTGTGCGTCACCTTCTTTATCATGGCCGTGTGGCTGTTCCACAAAAGTAGCCGCAGCAAGGACCGGCTGGTGCGCGCCTATCAGAGATTCTGCGCCAAGCTCGCCCGCCGCGGCGTACGCCGCGCGCCCAACGAGGGGCCGGCCGCCTTCGCCGCCCGCATCGCCGCCAGCCACCCGGAGTGGGCGGAAGACGTGAACGTCATCAGCCGCTTGTACATGGACCTGCGTTACGGCACTCACCCGTCGAGAAACGGCGTCCACCGCCTCAGGCACCGCGTACGCAGCTTCCGCCCCTGAGCATCCGGCAGGCAAACCGCGCAGGCGTGGGTGTACAATCGATGTGCGGTATCGAGGCCGGACGCGCCCGTTCCCGAACAGGAGAGCCGTAATGAGCACACCAGATGACGCACTTCCCCTGGCATCGGAACAGATGGAGCAGCGCGCCAAAGAGGTCTTTCCCGTGGACATGGCGCCGGAGGAGTTCGCCGCCCGGGACGGCTACGGATGGCTGGGCTTCACCTTCGCCGACTACTCCTACCGCGACAAGACCCTGCAGGCATGGCTGTACCGCGTGGGCGAGATCGTGCGCACGCCGGCGCTGCTGGAGGAATGCCAGAAGAAATACCTCACCGAGGCGCAGCGCCGGCAGGTGCGCGCCTACATGGAAGACGATTTCGAAGACTGACGAAAATTCACCTGCCCCGCGCTGGCCGGGGTTTGTTGCAGTGATCGCTCACGCGCTCACGGCCCGGCAAACAAGCGCGGCGGCGGCCCAGTTACTGCCCGTTGCGGCGGCCGAAGCTGATGGCGTAAGCAATCGGGCGCGCGGCCAGGATCGGGTCATCCGATCCTTCAATCCCGTCCGTGATATTCATGGGACTGAACATCAGCGTCTTTTCCTCTTCCTTGCTGTCGGGTAGCGCGGCTTTCAGCGTCAGGATACCCAGCGCCACCTGCGGCCGGTTGTCGGGCCATATGGCGGTGATGTCGTTGACGTCATCGCCTTTCTCGGCCACCTGCACCGAAATACGGTACCGGATCGGCTCCTTCTCAAGGCGCGCGGGCAGGTCGCGCATCAGGTAATCCGGCGCCAGCTTTGCCGCCTGTGCGTCGGGGTACGTGTGTTCGCCCGCCATGGGCATGATGCGGTAGCGGCCGTAGCGGGACTCTCCTTTGGCGTTGGTGAAGCGAAACGCGTCCAGGCCGTAAAACGCCTGGGTGGCGAAACTCACCGGGGCCGGCATGGGCGTGGTGACGAACTTCAACGCCGCGGGGTGGGTCTTCAACAGCTTGTCCATGGGCGTGGGTTTCGGTGCATCGGGGCCGCTGGCGCCGGCCGCCTTGAGAAAGGCCAGAAAACCCTCCGGCGTTGACGCGGGAAACGCATTCACCGACAGGGCGACGATATCGGTGAACGAGCCGTCCGGCAGATAAAAGCGAATGGCCATGCCATGGACATTGTTGGGCGCGGCGTCAGGGATGGTCGGCACGCCGCTGCCGTCTGAGAACCGTACCAGCACCTTGCTGTCGGCACCGTGCAGGTGCGCCGCCTTGCTCAGGTGCGCTGCACCGGCGTCGGGCTTGAAGGTGCCCGTGGCCATGATGCCCTTGGCGTGGTTGGCACGGTATCCCGGGTAGGGGCCGTGGGCCAGCGCGGTTAACGTGTCCACCAGCCGCTCTTCCACGGACGTATCGGAGTTCATCGTATCCGCGAAGGCCTGGCTGGTGACGCCGAACAGTCCCGCCGCCGCGGAGACGCTCGCTGCCAGCAATACCGATGTGTATGCCTGCATGATCTATCCTCCTTGTTGCGGGACAAACAGACCCGTACGGTATCTATACTCCCGTATGCTTATGAAGTGAAATCCTAACTTTTATATGGATATCCCCCGAGGCGCGCCGCGTCGCGGCCCAATACGGGGGCAAATCCACACGCCGGCCATATAAAAAGGATGAGGACGGCGACACCCCTGTCACCGTCCCCACCTTTGAATGCCCAGAGTACCGGGCTCGCACCCCTTCGCTGTCAACAGCCTGCCCGACGGCAGGTCGTGGCCGTGGGCGCAATACTCGCCGTCGCGATCGGCTTGGATGCACTGCGGCACGAAACCCGGCAGATCCTCGTCATCGAAGGCGAATGTGCCACGCATTGTTGAGTGTGAATGTGACGTGAAAATGACATGGCGATGACGCCGGCGCGCCATGGCTTGTGACAGAGGTTTTAAATCCAAAGTACGCCCGTCACCGGGTGGTCCGGCCATGCAACCGGTCAGGCAGTGACGCCGCATCCGCCGGGGCGTGTGATGCGCTCGGTAGAGGCGGGATACCTGTCCAGCGCCGCGGCGGGGCGGCGCGGCCGGTGCACCAGCTCACCGCCGCAATTCGGGCATATGCCCTGCAGAACGGCATCGGCACACGACGCGCAGAACGTGCATTCAAATGAGCAGATACGCGCCTCGCTGGACGCCGGGGGGAGATCCTTGTTGCAGCACTCACAGTTCGGGCGTAGTTGAAGCATGGTGTATTCCTCGCGGGGACAAGACGCTTTGCGTCATGATTGATATCAGAATACCGCCATCATCATTTAAGTGAAAGCAATTGCTTATGGATATGCGGCAATAAGACCGCGCGCTGGGTGCCGGTTGTTGCACACACACACTGCAAGGTATTGCCGCCGTCCCATGTAGCCATCCTCTCCCGACGGGTAAGCAACACGCAGCGGACGGGCAAATAAGCAGTGCTGATCGATGTGCAAACGGAATTCAAGCATATATCCGCGCAATAGCTGCACCGCTCATTACTATTTACACAGATTTACACAGGCGGCCAACAAGTATTGCCGTGTCGGGACGATGTTTTGCATATGCGTGCATACGCGAATGGCGGGAGCGTTTATCACCGTTTCATGATCCTACCTCGATAACCACCGCCCGCGAACAACACGCAGCAGCGACTTACCTCTGACCATCATAAAGGAGAAGTATATGACGGTTAACAGCATATCAACGGACAATTCCTGGCTTTCCCAGATCAACCAGCAGAACAACGCCAATCCCGCGGCAAAACCGGCCGCCCTCGAAAGCGGCGGCGTCTCTCAAACCAACGGCAGTGGATTTCTCACCTCGATAATACAGGCGTTGTCGGATATTGGGGCGAGCAGCGGTTCCAGTGCTTCGACGAATTCGGATTCATCGTCGTCGTCGTCATTGTCGTCCCAGGACCCGGCGCAGGCGCTGGCCACCTTTATTCAGAGCCTGATGGCCGCACTGCACGCCCAGGGCGGAAACGCCTCGGGGACCAAAGGCGGCGGGGACAGTGATGGAGACAATGACGGCAGCGCATCAGGTATCGGCGCACATGGCAGACACCATGGCAACATCGCCGCCGATCTGCAGAGCCTGATTCAGCAGCTCACCGCGTCAAACACAAACTCCTCGTCATCCACGTCAGGCGCGAAGGATCCAACCCTGTCGTCCCTGCAGCAGAGCTTCCAGAATCTGGTCGGTGTCCTGAACAACAACGGCGGCGGCACCGGTACCCCTAACCTGACGGACTTCCTGCAGGCATTTTCCAGCAATCTCAATAACGCGACCCCGAATGGAAACGTCCTCAGCACGCAGGCGTGATGCGCAACTGGTGTGCGGATCCGTACGGGTTAAAGGACAGTGACCCGCCGCGACAAACAGGCCGGCTTGGATAAAACAGGGACGGGACAAGGCGCGTCGCCGTCCCTGTGATCCATTGGCCGTGTCCCGTCGATGATCACCTGTCACGCCCTATCAAGGCGTATCGCACTACATTAATTAAACACGGCTGGGCCGCGCCCGCTCTGGCGGATTGGTCACACGCGGCCTAAAAGCGGTAATCGATGCCGGTGCTGTATATCGTGTCGGTCTGTTTCACTTGCTGCGGCGGCCTGCTGTCGTGGGCCAGGTCCAGGGATACGTTGAGTGACAGGGTATCGTTCATCTTCACACTGAGGGTGGCTTCCTCCAACAGGCGGTAATCACCCAAATCCCCCGTGGCGGGCTGCCAATAGGTGGTGGTGAGTATGCTGACCTGATCGTTGAGATGATGCAGATAATTGACGTAGGTGTTGATGCGCCAGTAATTCTGGCTGCCGTTATCGGTGACGCCGGCCGCGCGCTCCAGGGTTTCACGGGTATAGAAGCCACCCAGGCCCAGGTGCAGTGACCTGACACCGGTCTTTTTGAACAGCGTGAAGCGCACGCCGCCGCCGATCAGGCCGCGGAACGACAGGCGGGTGAATTTGTTGCGTTCGGCCTGTATAAAGCCTTCGTAAGCGGTTTTTGCAGTGAGCCGGTGGATATGGCGGGCGTGAAAAAACAGCTTATTGGTGTCCTCCACGTGGGAGGTTTTGGCATAGGCATAGCGCAGAATCGCGAAGTTTGTCACGGCACCGCCGTGCCACTGCAGGCGCGCGCCGGTGTTGGCGCCGAATTTATCAGTGTTGCCCGATTGGCCGTCGATGGAGATATCCAGCGCGCCGGAATACCCTTTGGTTGGCTCGCCCACCCGCAGGGATTCGATATTCACTATGGCATGCGCGGTAACTGTCCAGCCCAGGAAGAGGGCGGTCAACAAACAACGTACTATCATTCTCCCGGGGCCTGTCTGCACACAGCAGGGAGGATACCATCGTGAGTCAGATATTCAACCTCACGGCTTTGCAGACGTGCGGCCGCAAAGAGCGAAATTCGCTGATGTCGAAAGAAAAATCGCTGCGATTCGGAATTTCCACATGTACTCGCCGCAGCGGTCGTGTCTCAGCGGCCGATGGCGCGATCCACACTCAACGGACCGCCGCCCACGGCGGATAGATAGAGAAACGCGAAGCAGTAAAACGCAGCCGCCTCACCGTGATTGAGCACCGGCCAGAAACCATGCGGCGCGTGCGCCATGAAATAGGCGAATGCCATTTCACCGGAAAGTATGAATGCGACCGCCCGGGTGAAAAGACCTATCAGGACCAAAAGCCCACCGAATACCTCGAGCACGCCGGCCAGGCCCATCAGCGAGAACAGATGGATATCCCCCATTGGGGCGGGAAAGCCGAACAGCTTCATGGCGCCGTGTTCCATGAATAAAAACGCGGTAATGATGCGCAGGACGCTCAGCAGCAGCGGCGACCGGCTTGCCCACCAGCGGTTAATGCCAGACATAGTTCCTCCTGACCGTTATGTTTGATGCCCGCATTGTGGGGTATCTGTTTGTATGAGGAAATTGTAGGTCAGTTTGAGAATAAGGGCAGGCTTTTTACATTTTTTTACATGCTCGGTATCAACACAGCAACTTCACGGGGGGATATTGCCGGCATTGAAAAGTCACGGGCGCGGCGTCCGATTTCAACAAAACGGCGTCATTCATTCAATACGCGCCGGATCCTGCGCATGGCGCAGGACGGCAATCAGCGGTTTTGCAATGGCGAGCGTCCTCTGCCCGAGAATGACCAAAATGATAATATATTAACAATAGCGTAAGTTGTGGCCGGAATGTGCGCCGCTGGTGGTATCGTCCGGGACCCGCATCCCCCTTACAAACGGTTTGACCGCGGATTTTATTTCCAAACACAAGATGCGCTTCGAGTAGCAAATATGGTTGAGTTATCACACTATGAACGTCTCGGCGGCGAACACGCGGTTCGCCGGTTGGTGGACCGCTTTTACGATTTGATGGATACCCTGCCGGACGCCGCGCGCATACGGGCCCTGCATCCCGGGGACCTGACGGGCTCCCGCGACAAGCTGTTCAAGTTCCTGTCGGGCTGGCTGGGCGGTCCTCCCCTGTATCAGATGGAGTACGGCCATCCGCGCCTGCGTGCCCGGCACCTGCCGTTTCCCATCGGCGCTGCGGAACGAGATGCATGGCTGCTGTGCATGGAACAGGCGCTGGCGGAAACGGAGATGGATGAAATGCTGCGCGGCCATCTGCTGCAATCGTTGCGCAACACCGCGGATCATATGCGTAATCGCTGACGATACCCGTTGTTTTTTCAGCTCGCCGGCGCCGGCAGCACATCATTCACCAGAAACCGTACGCGCTGAAAGCTGTACGGCGCTTCATCCCTGCCGTGCAGCCGGATAAATGAAACGGTCTCCGCCGTGGTGGTGCATACCCAATGCCGCATGTGTTCCGGTTTTCGGCTTTTGATCGCCTGCAGCCCAAAGACACCTGCGTTGATGCCACCCTCATACCGCGCCGACACATAGGTGAAGGCCTCCACGCCCGCCGCGCGCATTTTATCGCCCAGCGATTGCGAGGCCTCGTATTGCGAGGGATCGCTGATTCTTGCGCTATGCGCCGTGAATGGCGCCGTCTCCAGGGCAATGCCGTTTATCGTGTCCAGCTTCACCTGGAATGAACTATGCCCCGTCGTCAAACGATCCGACGGCAACGGTAACGTCATGCCTGACAGGAATACGAACCGATAATAGGCGCATTCGGCAAGCGCGGCGTCCAGCGACAATGAACCATAAAAAAGCCCGTGCTGCGCCCTTCTTCCAAAACGGGAACCATGGGGCAGTGGCGGGTATCGAAACGGTGTCCAGATCAGGTAATGATAGCGCTGCGCACCCGGCGGCATGGGTGGCTTGCTCTTCTCAAGAAGACTTTCCAGCTGACTTTGCTCTTCGGGAGTATCGACCAGCTTGGTGGTGGCCACCTGTTCCTGGGACTCCGCCACGCGAACCATCACCGCCTTGAGGGGTTGAATCCGTTCCTCGCCCCTGCAGGCCCGCCAGATATCACTCAACTAGACTTTTCCCCGCATGGCATCCAGATAACCCAGGACCTGCACCAGGCCCTGGGTTTGTTGAATCAATTCTTCCGGCCGGCCGTTCAGGTGTTGGTTGTACGTCGACATCCAATGGCGGATGGCCGTTTCATTGTCCCCCATCAACGCAAACAGACTGCGGAAAATGCGAATCACGTAGGTCGCCAACTCCCCCGGCTTGCTATCGGGATTCAACGCGCCCTTCTGCTTGAGCCGCGTAATGGTGGACCGGTCCAGGCCAATGGCCAGGGCCAAATCACTCTGGTTGAGCCCCAGGTACTCCTTCGCGCTGAACAAGGCCTTGCAGAGCGTGCGCCCGGCATCGGGGATAGGTGCAGCCGCCGCTTTCATGGCGTCTCCTCATAATTGTAATTGAAATAATATATATGATAATTGTTGTATATACAACATAGCGGCCGGGCCGGAGCGCTGCTTAATGCTCGCTTATATTTTAATATAATACAAATAGTTATATATTAATCGCGGCGTGGTAAGTGGCGGACATCGATATTTTATCATCGTGCACGTCCAGGGCGCCGCACATTACACCATGGGTGTCCCCAAACCCCAGGCAGGCCGAACGGCCGGATAATGCCACGGCGATGGCCGCGGGAGGCCAATAGGAGGGTTGTCAGGGGCCGCGCATTTGACGGCCGTCACACATACAAAATGGCGCCAGCCCCGGTCACCGTATTCGCGGCGCTGTTCTCATTTTTGTCCACGTGGAACAGGCAAATTGTAGCTCGCCAGAAATGAGGGGCGATCGTTATTCCACATGAAAGGTGTGAACTGATGATGGAGCTACGTGCTAGATTCTCGCTACTGGACAGGCTGCTCGGCGGATTCGGCCTCTACGGCTCGCTGTGCCGCGGTATTGTTCACTTGTCCAATCGTTATCCGCGTGCCTGGATGCTATTCACCATTATGGCCGCCGGCATCGGATATGCCTTTATCCTCCTGTTTCCCTACCTGCTTGTTTCCATGGCCAGGATACTCTACCCGTCGGTGATGTCCGCACAAGCCATGCCGGACTGGCAGACGCTGGTCCCACAGATCTGCTTGCTGTTCATCGCCGCGGTCTTTACCTATACCTTGTTCACCCTGCGCTTTGCCCCGCCCGCCGGCAAGGTACTGACGGAACAGGAGGCGCCCCGCCTGTTCGGGCTGCTGAATCAGCTGCGCAAACCACACGGAAATCCATCAATCCATCGCGTGGTGCTTGACGAGGGAGACGACGTGCGCGTTATCAAAACGCCACGCGGCGGCTTCATGCTGCGCAGCACCACCACGCTGGTCATCGGCCTACCGTTGCTGCTGACGGTGTCGCCGCCGCATTTCCGGGTGCTCCTGGCGCGCCGTATAGGTCAGTTGTCCGCCCGGCGCAATTTCATCAGCAGTTGGCTGTACCATCTCCGTAGCACTTGGCTGCTGTTCCGCGACCTGCGCTGCGCTAAGCTGCTCCCCGCCAGAATGATCGGACACTTTTTCGCCCTTTATGCGCCTGTTTACAACACCGTGGCACTGGGTATCTGCCGCCGGGAGGAAATCAACGCCGATCGCTACGCACACAATATCATCAACGAGCAGGAGATCGTGGAAGCAATCTCCTTTCACGCCGCCAGCAGAGACTTTCTAGCCACTAAATACTGGCCGGCAATCAGACGCATGGCAGCGCGCGCCACGGGCAGGCCGGACTGCATGCCCTACGAACACATGACAACACTGGTATGTAAGGGATTGACGACGGCCCAGGACACCGTGATGCACAGACTGTTGAATGAAGACGACTTCCGCAGCGACCACCCCACCCTCGGTGACCGCCTGGATAATCTCGGCCACAGCGGACCCGCTCCCGTGAAGGAAGTGACTTCGACGGCCGCGCAGCTGCTTCTGGAAAACTCCCTCACAGCGATCATGGAGGAATTCCATGACCAGTGGCTCAAACGTTTCGCTGCCGAGAATAAATAAGCCGCCTTGTCTGGAAACGCGCGGCAGGGGATCAGCGTGCACATGAAATCATCGTCGGACACCGGAGTACACGGACTGGGGTAAAGAGATAACGGAGGGATGGAGCATTAATCGCCGCGCATACAGCGAGACGCGGCGATTCAAAAGTGATATGACAGGCCGAGGATGAAGGTGCTGTCGGTGCTGCCATCCACCAGGGGGCTGTCGCTCAGCCGTGCCGGGAAGAAGTTGGTGGTGAATAGTGTGAACAGCGTCCATTTCGAATGCCCCAGGGGGGTGAATACACTGATGCCAAGCTGGGGAAGAATTACCGCGCCGGGCCGGTAATAGGGAGCGCCGGCGGACACCTCGGACGCAAGCGTACCGTAATAGTAGTCCGCGAGATTACTGCTCAGCCAGCGCATGCCGACCCATGGCGTGACGCGGGTCCGACCGAAATTGAAAAGATATTCATAACGAAGTCTCCATTCCTGGCCGTTGCTGCGTCCCAGTGCATCGGCGAGCACTGTTATGCCAATGGCACTCGCGCCTGGCAGGTCGATATGCATATCCAGGCCTGCATCCATACTGTCACGGCGGTCCTCCAGACCGGGTATGTTCCTGAACTCGGATGCCTTGAACGCTGCAAAACGCGGCTGTAAAAGGAAATCCAGGGTGAATTTTTGACTGGCTTTCAAGTGCACACCGAAGCGCAATCCGCGCAGAAAGATATGGTCACCCTCAAAACCGACGCTGGGCACAGCAAGAACGCGTGTAGACTTACCTTGATAAGGTTGGTCGATTATCAACAGCAGCCCCCCCACGCTCCAACCCCGAAGCAGTGCACGTGGCGGGGCGGCGTTTTCTGCCGCCGGATATGCCGCCTGTGGCAATGCCCAGAAAAGGGTCAGCATGCATACGGAACGCAGATACCGGCCAAACGACTCACGGGATACAGGCATGTGGCGGTTAATGTCCTTTCTTGTTTAGTCCGTGGCCCACTGAGCTCGGACGCCCATCCAATGCGGCACTGTGAGACCGCCTCTTGAGGCGGGCATTTGGCACACTATAGTTTCGGGTGCTCTGACCCCCTGATGGCAATCGGCGCGTAACGGGTTCGCGCCAACGTCGAAAATCCGTGGTCGATCTACCATACTACGCGCCGGCAGATGCAGTGTTTTCGTTCCATCCACGGAATGAGGGGCCGGGCGGCGAGCGAGCGTCACTTGCGCTTGCGCAAAAAGACGTGGGTTGCACGCTCGCCCGCGATGAACTTCGCGCAGTCATAGCCCAGAGCTGGCATATCGATGCCGTTCATGAGATGCTCCCCGGCACCGAGCAAGACAGGCCGGATGGCGATATGCAGCTCATCAATCAGGGCGGCGCGCAGGTATTGCCGGATCGTGGATACGCCGCCTCCGAGGCGGACGTCGCGGCCGCCCGCTGCATCCTTCGCCTGTTCCAAAGCGCAATGAATGCCTTGCGTCACAAAGTGAAACTCCGTCCCTCCCTTCATCTTGAGAGGCGCGCGCGGGTGATTCGTCAGTACGAACACGGGGGTGTGATACGGCGGTTCATCGCCCCACCAGCCCTGCCAGCCGTCATCCGGCCACGGCCCGCGCACAGGACCGAACATGTTGCGCCCGAGAATCCACGCACCGATTCCATCAAAGCCCTGCTCAGCAATTCCGTTATCGATCCCCGTCTCCCCATCGTCATGGCCGTGCATCCTGCGCCACATGCGCGTGTGGAAGAACCACTCCATCAACTCAGGGCCTCTGACGCCGAGCGGATTCTGAAGGTCCTGATGCGGCCCGGCACCATAGCCGTCTATGGAAATCGCAAAGCTTTGCACGCGGACTTTAGACATTACAATTCTCAACGTTCAAATTGCGGGACGGTGCGCTCGAATGCCGTGCCAGGTTGGAACCACGCACATACGGTAATCTCACTTCATCATCCAGTCAATTAAGCGGCAGCGGTAAAGACTTGCCGGCAAGGACGCGCAGCGCAAACACTGACATCCACAATCCACCCATTCCGTACAAAGCAAACACCGACCAGTGATGTATTACGTGAAAGGATTCATTGAAATAATGGCGTGCGGAAATATGTACTCATTGCGCATTAATCGGTTGTCAGCAAGGAGCGGTGTGACTATCTATTTGCCAATACAAAACTCCGAAAATATCCGCCCCAGCAAATTATCCGGCGTCACCTCCCCGGTAATCAGCCCCAGTGCCTTCTGGGCATGGAACAGGTCTTGGGCAAGCAGTTCGCCCGCGTTGTTTTCCTCCAGCTGGCGCCGGCCGCGCTCCAGGTACTCGGCCGCAAGTGCCAGGGCCGTGAGGTGGCGGCGGCGGGCGATGAAACCACCTTCACCGGTGGTGTGGAAGTTGACGCTGTCGGTGAGGTGGCGGCACAGGTCTTCCATGCCGGCCCCGGTCTTTGCGGAGATGCACACGCGCTGGGGGCGGCCTTCCTGGATGCCCGGCGCAGTGCCGGTGATATCGATCTTGTTGAAAACGTAGGTCACGGGCAGTTGCGGCGGCAGGCGCTGGGCGATGGCGCGCACGGCGCTGTTGGCGCCGGTCTGGTCGTCGATGACCAGCAGCACCCGATCGGCATGGGCGATGACCTTCCAGGCACGCTCGATGCCCTTTGCCTCGATGGGATCCGGATCGTCGCGCAGACCGGCGGTGTCAACCACGTTCAGGGGCATGCCGTCGATGCTGAGGTGCTCGCGCAGCGGGTCGCGGGTGGTGCCGGGGGTGTCGGTGACGATGGCGGCGTCGCGTTGGGCGAGGACGTTGAGCAGGCTGGACTTGCCGGCGTTGGGACTGCCGGCGATGACCACGTTCATGCCGTCGCGCAGCAGGGTGCCGTGGCGAGCCGAGGCCTGGACCTCGGCGAGCTTTTCCATCGCCGCCTTGAGCCATTCGGTAACGCGGCCGTCGGAGAGAAAGTCGATCTCCTCCTCGGGAAAGTC
>CAYXAX010000052.1:0-14813 GCA_964463055.1 uncultured Gammaproteobacteria bacterium
GGGGGCGATTAGCTCAGCGGGAGAGCACTGCCTTCACACGGCAGGGGTCGCTGGTTCAATCCCAGCATCGCCCACCAATCCATACCCCCGAGTCGACACCTTCACACTGCCTGCCCTCCGGCTTCGATAAGCCCTTGAGCCACCTTTTCATGTGCCGTGTATCAAGTATTGATGCCGGTGGCCGACATATTGAACTGGAGGGTATCGCCCCGGCGATATTCCAAAGACGGCAATGCCCCGCACCCGCGCCTATGACCACAATTACACATTCGTCACGTGAACTGGGCGGATTCTCGGCGAATCTGTTGGCACGCCTGTTGGTGGTATTCGCGTTCATCGGTGTGGTGGCGGTCATGGCCATTCCCTATCTGCCCTTACACCCCGAACAAACCCGCCTGGAGGATCTCGGGGCGCGGTTGTCCATGTTGCGCAACGCCGCCGACAATTATTACCATCAACATCGATACCGTTATCCCGGTGAATTCAATCCGGCCGACGGCCGCACCCGTTATCACCAGGGACAGGAACGCGAGGCCGCCGCTGCTTTCGTCGCCCAGCTGACCCAGTACAGTGACCCCGCGGGCAGGACTTCGGCGATCAAGACGAAGGATTTCAACCTGGGTCCCTATCTGCACGATGCACTGCCGGAAAATCCATTCATTCGCGGCGACGACGCGAATGCCGTAGAGATCGACTTTACCCTGTCGCGGCCCGATGCCATTTACCCGGCGGACGGGCGTACTGGCTGGCGCTATTACCTGCGGACCGGCCGCCTGTCGGCCAATGACAACGCGCCGCTTCAAGACGGCTCTCAAACCGCTTACAGATAATTCCACCCGAACCCCTTACCCGTGTGATGAGACTATGGACCGCCCCGGTGCCGATTCCGGGCGCGCATACCGTAATCGCGCACATTTTTCCCCATGACCGCAGCAGGCCACGGGATGGATAAATCCACGTTCTCCCGAAGGTGGACTGTTCACCGGATCCATGGAAGAATGTCACGTTTATCAGCGCCATGGACCTGACACCGCGTCTTTTTGAAAATTCCCCCGTGTTTACGATGATGAGAAACTGGACAGCCCGCGCATGCATGCCGGGGCTGGCGGCCGTGGCCGCCGCCCTGCTCCCGGTCCGGGCCATGGCCGCGCAAGGCGGCAACGGCGTGATACTGAACCTGACCCATCACTGGGTGGGCATATTGTGCCTGGCACTGTTCATCGCGGCGTACCTGTTGGTCATCCTGGAAGAGTTCATCGACCTGCGCAAATCAAAACCCGTAGTGGTGGCCGCTGGGCTGATATGGATTTTGATCGCCGCCGTGTATGCCGCCCGCGGCGATACCGGCACCGTAGCTGGCGCCATACGCGACACTCTCACCGAGTACGCCGAATTGCTGCTGTTTCTGTTTGCGGCCATGACTTACATCAATACCATGGAAGAGCGCAACGTGTTTCATTCCCTGCGCGGCTGGCTGGTGTCCTCGGGGTTCTCCCTGCGCACGGTGTTCTGGCTGACGGGATTGCTGGCCTTCCTGATTTCGCCCATGGCCGACAACCTCACCACAGCCCTGGTCATGGCCGCCGTGGTGATGGCGGTGGGCGCCGGGAACACGGCCTTTATTTCGCTGTCATGCATCAATATCGTGATAGCCGCCAACGCCGGCGGGGCATTCAGCCCCTTCGGCGACATCACCACCTTGATGGTATGGCAGAAGGGGGTGGTGAAATTCAGCGAATTCTTCCACCTGTTCATTCCGTCCCTGGTGAATTGGGCGGTACCGGCCATGTGCATGGCCCTGGCGGTTCCAAAGGGCAGACCCGAGCCGCTGCGCGAGACTGCTCACGTCAAACAGGGCGGTTATGTGGTGGTGGCCTTGTTCCTGGCGACTATCGCCCTCACCGTGGGCATGCACAACTTCCTCCACATGCCCCCGTTTCTAGGCATGATGACCGGGCTCGGCATCCTGAAGGTGTACGGCTATTACATCAGAAAACAGGACTTGAAGCGCCACGAAAGCTACTCCCCGTACCAGGAGCCGGCGTTGTCAGAGACGGACGACGAGTTCAAGTCGCGTATAGATAAACACTTCAAACCCCGTTATAAGCCGTTCGATATCTTTGTGAGCGTCAAGCGGGTGGAGTGGGACACGCTGATGTTTTTCTACGGCGTCATGCTGTGCGTAGGCGGACTGGGCATACTGGGCTATCTCGCCATGCTGTCCAACGCTTTTTATACCGGGTTGGGACCCACCGTCGCCAATACCCTGGTGGGCATCATCTCATCCCTGGTGGACAACATTCCGGTGATGTATGCCGTACTGACCATGAATCCGGACATGGCACACGGGGAGTGGCTGCTGGTAACGCTGACCGCCGGTGTCGGCGGTTCGCTGCTGTCCATCGGATCGGCGGCGGGGGTGGCGTTGATGGGCCAGGCGCGCGGTGTCTACACCTTCTTTACCCACCTCAAGTGGGTTTGGGCCATCGCACTGGGCTACGCCCTCAGCATCTGGGTGCATCTGGTCTTAAACAGCGCGCTGTTCTGAATCGGTCTTGACCCTACGTCGCGCGGGATCAGGACAGATTCCGCTTGCGATCCTCCTCGACCAGATGGCGGGCGCGAATAAAATCTCCGTGGGAGACGTGCAGCAGGTCGGCTATCTTGCGAACCAGGTATTCCTCGTTCATGTCCTTGTCATTGTCTGCGTAGGCGACCCGCCACAGCATTTCGACAATGCGGATCTTTTCCTCACGTGAAAAATTCTTGTCCACGAGACTGGTGAACTGGAACAAGGAAGTGGATTCGCTGGCCTCCTGCTCAGCCAGTGCGATCAGCTCTTCGGTCTCCGCCTCGGACAAGTCGTCGAACAGCTGCCTTACCGCATCCATCACGGCCGCGCGCTCTTCCGGTTTGACCTCGTAGTCCGCGCGGGTGATCTCTATCAGCAGCGCGGCCGTGGCCAGGCGCAGGCCGCGTTCACCGCCGGATGAGTCCTCGGCGCCGGGGCGCAGATGATTGTCGAAGAACTGGCGTATGGATTTCAGCATATGGCCACCATGTCCTGCTTTACCCGCCGCGGACGATCAGTTGCCGAGCCGCGGATTGATGTAAGTCCCATCTTTAAACTCGCTGAAATAGACCGGAATGAACGGGTGACTCACCGGGTCACCGCTGGCGTCCGGCTCCAGATTGCGTTCCGCGACATAACTCGCCCCTTGCGTCCCGTGCACCAGCACGCGGTACCACGGCTTGTTCTTGGGCGGGCGGCTCAGCGCCATCTCCTCATACCATTCCTCCGAACCCTGGAACTCCCCGTCCACATCCACGATAACACCGCGATAATCAAACAGCTTGTGATGGATCACCTGACCCACGGCAAAATCGGCATAGATTTTTATCGGTTCACTCATGACCAACCTTCATACCGGTTTTAAAAATTCGACACCCATATTGTAGTGCTCATGTTCGTCCCGTATCCACTTTACCCTGCCCGAGATAATGTCGGGACCGCCGCGCACGCCCTGCAGCCATAGCTGCTCGTCCTCGGCATGGGAGTGTTCCACGACCAGGCGCACGCCACCCAGACTCAGGTCGGTCACCGTCCCGAAGTAGTGAATCCGTTCCACGCCCTCATCCGGTGCGTCTTGCGTATAGTAGAGTATGTCCATGGATGTCGTCACCCGCGGGTATTTGCGCTTGTCCAAAGCCATCTTCCCCCTCCTCTGTATTTTCGTAGTCCTGCCACCCACAGCGCGCCGGCGTACCCTCTATATGACACTGTCCGGCGTCAATTGTTTAATCGCTGCAGCTCCTGTTTTACCAGGAAATTCACCACCATGACCAGCTCTTCGGGACTCTTGACGCGGGTCGGATCGGTATAGAACCGGCCGTCGACAATGATGGCGGGCACCCCATGTATGCCGTAGCGTGCGCTCAGATTGCGCACGTGAAACATCTTGTCCGCCACGCGGGGACTGTTGAAGGCGCGCAGAAAATCGTCATCGTCGACGCCGAATTCGCGAAAAAACGCCGCCAGGGACTTTTCGTCATCGAGCTTGCGGTGCTCTTCATGAATGGCGCGGAACAGCGGCTCATGGATCTTGTCCTGCAAGCCCAGCACCTGCGCCGCGAAAAAGGTGCGTGCATGAACTTCCATCGCCGGATTGAGCACCGCGGGCAGACGTTTGTAGTGCACCTGTTTGGGCTGAGTCTGAAGCCAGTTGCGCATGTAGGGTTGAATGGCGTAGCACGTCTCACACCCGTACCAGAACATCTCCACCACCTCGACACCGCCCTTGATATCCGTCGGCACGGGCGGATCAATGTCCGCGTATTCGACACCCTCGCGGTACACCTGATCAAACGTGGCCGCCATCGCAGGGTTGGGATGCAAGGCAATGATGCCGCAGCACATCAGCAGCATCACCAAAAACCGGCGTGTCACCGCGAAGCGGCTCATTGCGCCGCCTCCGCTTGTCTCCACAGGCACCGTCCACCGCTTTCCTTGTCGATGACCGCGATACGCTCATCGTGCGCACTCACCTCGGCCGCGCTGGCGCGAATCACTCGCAGCGGCGGGCGCGCCCCATCCAACCGTATAACAGCCTCGACCGGCCCCTCAACCCCCTGCTGATGGGTCTCCAACGACAATGTCGCCTGTCCGCCCGTCATGGCGAGATAGACATCCGCCAGGATCTCGGCATCCAGGAGCGCGCCGTGAAGCTCGCGCTGGGAATTATCTATGTCGTAGCGTTTGCACAGGGCATCGAGGTTATTCTTCTGTCCCGGATGCAGCTGGCGTGCCAGCGCCAGGGTGTCGCAGACAGTTGCATGATCCTCGATCCGGCCGTGGCGCTTGCCCAGGCGTCCGAGTTCAGTATTGATAAACCCGACATCGAACGGTGCATTGTGGATGATCAGCTCGGCGCCTTTGACGAAGGCGAGAAAGTCCTCCACCACGTCTTCGAAGCGCGGCTTGTCGGACAGGAACTCGACAGTGAGTCCGTGCACTTCCTGGGCGCCTTCGTCGATATCGCGGTCGGGGTTGAGATAATAGTGAAAGTGATTGCCGGTGATGCGGCGTCCGATGAGCTCCACGCAACCGATCTCGATGATGCGGTGACCCTGGGCCGGTTCAAGGCCGGTGGTCTCGGTGTCCAAAACGACTTGTCGAATATGCGCCATTGCTCCGCCTTTGCTTGGGTAGGTAGCGGTCCGGTCACGCCCGCCGGGAACCGTTAGAGTGCATCTCGTCGATGCCCTGATTGGCCAGGGCGTCGACGCGCTCGTTTTCCACGTGGCCGTTGTGGCCCTTGACCCAGTGCCACTGCACCTGGTGACGTGCGGCGGCGACATCCAGGCGCTGCCACAGATCGGCGTTCTTTACCGGTTTGTTGCCCGCCGTCTTCCACCCCTTGCGCTTCCAGGCGGCGAGCCATTCGGTGATGCCTTTTTGTACGTAGGTGGAGTCTGTGGTCAGACGCACCTTGCACGGCCGCTTCAGCGCCTCCAGGCCCATGATCGCGGCGGTCAGCTCCATGCGGTTGTTAGTGGTATGGGGTTCACCGCCGTGCAGGGTCTTTTCGTGCCCGTCATAGCACAGCAGTACGCCCCATCCGCCCGGTCCCGGATTGCCGCGGCATGCGCCGTCGGTAAATACGTCTACAACCTTCACTCAATAGACCTGTTTGCTGTGGGACCGGCCAAGTCCGGCGCCAGTTGACGGCTGCGCCGCGGCCGCCAGCGCGGCTTGATGGGGGTCAGCGTCGCGACACGCTTCTTGGCCACGATCAAATAGGACCCGGGCAATACAGGCCACCACCGCTCGCCCAGTCTATCCAAAAACTGCAGCTTTTGCATAATTCGCTCGCTGTGCAGGGGCGGTCGAAAAAAATACGGTTTGGCAACCACAATATCGAAGCCCAACAACGCAAGCCAGTCCTTGAGGCGCGTGTGGCTCAGGAACTGGCCGCACCACGGGGCCCTCCCCTTGCGCTTGAGGACCAGGCGCCACAGGCCCCACAGGCTCCACGGATTGAAACAGAGAATAACCACATGTCCTTCGGGTATTAGTGTACGATCGGCCTCACGCAGCGCTTGGTGGGGATCCGGTTCGAACTCCAGTGTATGATGTAACAGTAATACGTCGATGCTGTCTGACTCGACGGGCAGGGCATCCGCGCAGCCGTAGAAGCTCGGGGTCAGTGGGTTGGCCCCGTAGTCAGGGTCCATCACCACCCGGTGCAGCACCCGGCTGGCGCTGATCAAGTCACGGTCGGTAAACCTGCCCACCTGCACCAGGTGATAGCCAAACAAATAGGGCAGGACTTCTTCCAGGTGCCGGCATTCCTGATCAAGCAGGCGCTGGCCGAGACGCTGGGTAAACCAGTTGCGCACATCGCAGCGCTTGTCTGTCCCTTCATGGTAGCTGGGCGGTGATTTCATAATCCTGGCTAATTATTGTAGGATATCATCTCAACATCGCATAGCTGTTCATCAGGATGATGCCACATCGCCCCAATACAAAGGACCACCGCACCGATCACCGCGAAACCGCAGACTGCCGCCCAGCACACCTGCCCGTGGGAATTGTCGGACGCTCATCTCAAAGACCAGCTGTTTAAGCAAAGGCGGTTGCATGTCCTTCAACAGCCATGTCATACCTGTTCCCGCATTCAAAGACAACTATATCTGGCTGATCGAGCTCGCCCGGGACCATGCAGATAAGGCGCCCGCGCGTCAACGCGCCACAGTGCCGGTTCCGGTGGCCATCGTCGACCCCGGCGCGGCAGAACCGGTGATCCAGGCCATGGAACAACACTCCCTGACCCCCGTTGCCATCCTCGTCACCCATCATCACCCGGACCACGTGGGCGGCGTCGCCAGGCTGGCTGAGCGCTATCAGGTGCCGGTGTATGGCCCGGCCGCCGAGCCTATCCCGGCCCTGTCGTACCCCTTGCGTGAAAATGACCGGATCACCCTGGGCGATGAGGACATGGCCTATGCCATCCTGGACGTGCCCGGACATACCGCCGGCCATATCGCCTATTACGGCCACGGCGCCCTGTTCTGTGGCGACACCCTGTTCGCCGGGGGCTGCGGGCGGCTGTTTGAGGGGACCCCGGCGCAGATGCACCGCTCCCTGACCAAGCTGTCCGCCCTGCCGGATGCCACCCAGGTATACTGCGCCCATGAATATACCTTGAATAATCTGACATTTGCGGTTCAAGTCGAGCCGCAAAATGCCGATCTAAATAAGCGTCTGGACGAGGTAAAGAGCAGGCGCGCCCAGGGACTGCCCACGGTACCGGCCCCGCTAGGCGTCGAAAAGCGGACAAACCCCTTTTTACGGTGTAGTGCACCAACTGTGATCGCTGCAGCAGAAAGATTCTCTGGAAAGCGTTTAAATCCCGGTGAGGAGACCTTCGCCGTGGTTCGCCATTGGAAAGATACCGCCGGCTGACAACAAAGGAATGGCCATTGATGAACAATAACAACCGAGTCCGGATTGCCCTTTTTGCATCGATACTGATGTTTTCCATGGGCGGATGCTCGTCCATGATGCAGAAATCGGCGATGAATACACCCAGTAATGCATATTCGGGGGCTGCACCGCGGACGACGTTTATGGATGCGGCCAGCGGCGACGATGTCAATCAGGATCCTCTGTTCTCGGTGCCCGACCCTGACCATCCCATCGATGGCGCCAGCGACATGCCCCCCCTGCAAAACGGTAAACTGTTTCCCCTCGCGACAGACAGCGATGGGACTCCCGAGTCCCATACTCTGAACACAATCCTTGCGAACTACTCGCCACCGGCATCCATGGCCGGGAATCACACCGCCACGGCCACGGATGACACCGCCGATAACACCGCTGCCTCAGCGGATACGTCGGACAATGCCGACGCCACCCCCAACCTGTGGGACCGCATCCGCGCCGGCATGAGCATGGACGACGATTCGCACAAGCGTATTGAGCTGGAGACCCAGTGGTTCGTGGAGCACCAGGGCTACCTGGATCGCGTGGCTGAGCGCGCCAAATACTATTTACACTACATCGTCGATGAAGCGCAGAAGCGCCACCTGCCCATGGAGATCACCCTGCTGCCCATCGTGGAGAGTGCGTACCAACCCTTCGCCTACTCCCGCGGGCGCGCCGCCGGTATCTGGCAATTCATCCCCTCAACGGCGAAACTTTACGGACTAAAACGCAACTGGTGGTACGACGGACGCCGTGACGTCATCGCCTCCACCGACGCCGCACTGGACTACCTGGAGCAACTTCGCAATCACTTCAACGGCGACTGGATGCTGGCATTGGCGGCCTACAACTCCGGTGAAGGCACCGTGCAGCATGCCATCCGACGCAATCAACGCCGCGGCCGTCCCACGGACTTCTGGTCCCTGAATCTGCCCGCAGAGACCCGGGGCTATGTGCCACGACTGCTGGCCATCGCCAAAATCGTCGCCGACCCGGAACACTACGGCGTGACCCTGCCCCCCATCCCCGACAAACCTTATTTCACCGCCGTGAACGTGGGCTCACAGATCGACCTGGCCCTGGTGGCGAAACTCACTGATCAACCCCTCAATGAGGTGTACAGACTCAATCCCGGCTTTAATCGCTGGGCGACCTCGCCCAAGGGTCCACACCGCGTCCTGGTCCCCATCGACAAGGCGGATGAGTTCCGCCAGCAGCTCGCCGAGCTTGACCCGGGTGATCGCGTGCACTGGATCAGGCACCGCATCCGCGGCGGCGAGACCCTGGGAGATATCTCGCTGCACTACCACACCACCATCTCCGTCATCAGGCAGATCAACGGCCTGCATGGCAACATCATCCGTGCGGGTCACTACCTCATGGTCCCGGTGGCGTCCAAGCGATTGAGCAGCTACACCTTGAGTGTGGAGCAGCGCCGGAATGCCATACAGAGCACGCCGCGCGCCAGTCACAAGATCGAACACGACGTCGTTGCGGGAGACACGCTGTGGGATCTGTCCATGCATTACAGGGTCAGCGTAAGCCGGCTTGCGGCATGGAACGGCATGGCCCCCGGCGACACCCTGCATCCCGGCCAGCGTCTGGTGATCTGGACCGACAACAGCGACGTGGCGGGGTCACTGAAAAAGACCATGCTCGCCGGACCCAGCAGCGAGGTGGCGACACGGCGCATCACCTACCGGGTGCGACGCGGCGATTCCCTGGCACGCATCTCCCAACGCTTCAATGTCAGCGTATCCAGCCTGCTGCAGTGGAACGACCTGGATAACCAGCAGTACCTGCAACCGGGCCAGAAGCTGAAGCTGTACGTGGACGTAACGCAGCTCGGGGACAATATTTAATAAATCACGCACACCGGGTGGCAAGTCTCACGACCAACACGGGTTGTGTCTTGGGCCGGCAATGACCTGCGACTCGTTATCGACGCACATTCCCGCTTGAAAAGCATCCCCAGCGCCCGCCGTATTGCCGGCCGTGCGCACTGTCGTTCTAGCCTAACATCACCGTCTTGACGTAGGCATATACTTGCTGTCCCGGCTGCAGCCCCAGGGCATCCAGGGACTTGCGTGTGATCTTGGCCAGCAGCGGGCCGCCGGCATGGAGTTTGACCAGTACCGCATGGGGATGGCCCGACTCATGGATGCTCTCCACCCGGGCCCGCAGCACATTCAATGCACTGGTGTTGCCTTCGGGTGGCGTCGTGGCCAGCGTGATATCCCGGGAGTGAATATGAACACGCAGCCGCTCCCCCACCGCCGCCGCCTGTCTTGGGACGTATAGGCGCTGCGCATCGACCGTGACCAGCGTCAGGTCATAATCGGAATCGTGGGATTCAACACGCCCCTCCAGGACACCTCCGATCTCCTCACCCATGTAGCGAGCCAGCGCCGGACGTGAACAAACATCACCGAAGGCGCCGGCGGCGACCACCACGCCCTTATCCATGACCACCAGCGTATCGGCCACCTGCAGGACTTCATCCACGGAGTGGCTGACATAAACCATGGGGATACGGAGTTCCCGGTTGAGGCGCAGGATGAAAGGGACGATGCCCTGTTTGCGCTCGAGATCCAATGCCGCCAGGGGTTCGTCCATTAGCAACAGCCGCGGCGAACCCAACAGGGCACGGGCGATGGCCACCCGCTGCGCCTCACCCCCCGACAGGTCTTGCGGGTGGCGGTCGAGCAGCGTCCCGATGCCGAGCATCGTTATGACCTGATCCCATGCCATGAGCCGCTGTGAAGATGGGGTTCGTTTCATACCATAGTTCAGATTGGCGCGCACACTCATGTGATGGAACAAGCGCGGTTCCTGAAACACATACCCGATGCCGCGGCGATGAACCGGCTCGGAAACACCGATAGCGTCGTCCCGCCACAGCGCGTCACCCACCCGGAAATAGCCGCTGCCGCCGCGCTGCAGACCGGCCATGCAGCGCAGCAGCGTGGTCTTGCCGCTGCCGGAAGGCCCCACCAGGGCGATCACGCCAGCCGCCGGGACCTTCAAGTCCGCGCGCAGCGCGAAGCCGGGAAAATCCAATTCAAAACGGGCGGTCAATTCAGCCCCAACTCCGCGCTCCTCACCGGCGATTTTCATGGCCTGGCCCCGGGCGCGAATCCGCGTCTGTTGAGTGTATAGACCAGCATGAGCACGGCGAAGGAAAATAACAGCAGTCCGCCGGACAGATAATGGGCCGTGGTGTAATCGAGATTCTCCACCCGCTCATAGATGGCGATGGAAAGCACTTTGGTCCTGCCTGGTATGCTGCCGCCCACCATGAGCACCACGCCGAATTCTCCCAGTGTATGGGCAAAACCCAGCACCGCCGCGGTGATGTAGGACCGTGCGGCCATGGGCACGGTAATGGTCAGAAATGCGTCCAACGGCGCGGCACGCAGACACCAGGCCGCCTCCAGGTGCTTGCCGCCGATGGATTCGAAGGTATTCTGCAGCGGCTGTACGACAAACGGCAGGGAATAAAACAGCGACGCGACGACAAGACCGGTGAAAGTGAATGACAGAACACTGCCGGTCACTGCCTGCCATGGCGCGCCGATCCACCCGTGGGGCCCGAGCGCCAGCAGAAAATAAAATCCCAGCACCGTCGGCGGCAACACCAGGGGCAGCGCCACAACAGACTCCACCAATGGGCGCAGTCGCGACCGCGTATTGGCAAGCCACCACGCCAGCGGCGTGGTCAGTACCAGCAGGATGACCGTGGTGACAGCCGCCAGCCTCAGGCTGATCCAGACGGGGGTTAGATCGATATGTGACAATGGATGTCTATATGATTACAGCCCATAGCCGTAGCGGCTGATTGTAGCACGCGTACGCGGGGCCTTCATGAAGGCCATGAAGGCCGTGGCGGCAGCATTGCCTTTGCTCCGTGACAGCAGCACCGCCTGCTGCTCAAGCGGGGAGTAATCGTTGATCGGAATCAGGTAGTAGGAAGCATCTCCATTAGCGGCCTGATAGGACAAGACCTCGGACAGAGCCACCAATCCCACGTCGGCATTGCCCGAGGCGACAAAATGAAACGCCTGGCTGATGTTCTCGCCACGAACCACCTTGGATTGCAGACTCTTCCATATGCCGGCCTTACGCAGCGCCTCATAGGCGGCATGGCCGTAAGGCGCCACCTCGGGTTCGGCAATGGCGATGCGATGGATGTCATCGCTGCCAAGGCCCTTCAAGCCGTTGCGCACGGCCTTTGCCGGCCCCCACAGGACCAGGCGACCGACTGCGTAGGTAAAGCGACTCCCGGCCACCGTCAAACCGTCCTGTTCCAGGCGTTGGGGGCGACGCCGGTCCGCCGCGAGAAACACATCGAACGGCGCCCCCTGGCGGATCTGCGCATAGAGTTTGCCCGTGGATCCGGGGATGATACGTATATGGTCTCCGCTGGATGCTTCAAAGTCCGGGGCGAGCTTGTGCAGCACCGGCGCAAAATTCGCCGCCACGGCCACGACCACGTCCGCGGCCCGGACAGCGGGACAAAAAGCCGTTAATACAATTGCATACCAGAGGACGCGAGCGCGCATGGCTGTACCGGCCGGTGCAGTTGGATTTAAGAACGCTGTAAGAATTCAGCGCAATGTTACGTTATATACTAACAGACGATTGACCCTCCATGGCGCGGGTGGCGCAGGCAATCCTTGCTCACCGAGTCATCGTTAAACCGGCGCTCACGTCCCTGCGCCGATCTGCCGCCATACGGGAAGCTCCAACGATGTTCGGGCACCACCCGCGCCATGGAGGGTCATCCCCCCGCGACACGGATACGGGCAATACACCAGCGACCGCCGTCCAGACCGCCTGCCGATGCGTGCTTGGTCAACTCTGAGCGAGAATAATAAAGAACAGACTCCGGGCAAACGGCCGCGCCCATGCGCACCCTCCATATCGAACCATTTCACTTGTCCGGAATCCTGCATACGGGGCAAAAATCCTGTTATTATTTTGCAGTATCGAATTGGGTCACAATCGGTATTCTTCAAAGGTATAAATCGGGACTGAGATTCCATCCGCCGTTGTCTACGAACCAAGGCAATGAAGCGCGAAATCCAGAGATGGCGCATAAACGCCGTGTGGCTGTTCCCCCCTCACGCAACGATAACCGCATCTATTAGCGATTTATATATAAAACTATATTGATGATGGAGGACAAAGGCAAATGCAATTTCACATTCGCTTGCCATGAAGCCAGGCATCCGCTCGCTTCAAAGTAAATTAATATTTTCAAGATTACTTTATGCAACGCCGCTGGAACTATAACGTCATCTACTAAACGTCATCTATATGACCAACGTCACATCAAACGCTGATATCACCGGAATCAACATCGCTGTCCTGACCGTTTCCGATACCCGCAGCGATACAACGGATACATCCGGCAAACTTCTGGCGGAACGCATCAGCACGGCGGGACACAGACTGGCGGAGAAATTGATCGTGGTAGACGATGTCTACCAGATTCGCGCCGTGATATCGCGCTGGATTGCCGCCACAGAGGTAAACGTGGTCATTACCACGGGCGGCACCGGACTGACCGGCCGGGACAGCACCCCCGAGGCGGTAAAGCCGTTACTGGACAAAGAGATCGATGGATTCGCCGACCTGTTTCGCTGGATCTCATGGGACGAGGTCGGCACATCGGTGGTTCAGACCCGGGCCTTGGCGGGACTGGCCAACGCCACCTTTATTTTTTGCATCCCCGGATCGGCAAACGCCTGCCAGACCGCCTGGGACAAGATACTCAAATATCAACTCGATGCAGGACACCGGCCGTGCAATTTCATCGACCTCATGCCGCGATTACACAAGAAGTAACGCCCGCCCGCCTGACCGGGCGCGTACGGGTTGCTTGAGCGTGCCCGGCACCGCCCACCAAAGCCTGTCGGTGGAACGGGCCCTGGAGACCCTGCTCTCCGGATCAGTCCATCATACGGCAACAGAGACACTCCCCCTGGACAACGCACTCGGCCGGTACGCGGCGCAATCACTGATCTCCCCCCTGGACGTCCCTCCCGCGCCCACCAGCGCCATGGACGGATACGCGTTAAATACTCAAGACCTGTCCCCATCGGGGACGGCCCGGTTATCCGTGTCCCAGCGCATCCCCGCCGGGCAGAGCGCCCAACCGTTAACACCCGGCACCGCGGCGCGCGTGTTCACCGGTTCCCCTGTGCCCGCCGGGGCCGATACGGTACTGCCCCAGGAGACCTGCATCGTCGACGAGGATTGCCTGGTAGTCGAGGGCCGCATCACACCAGGGTCCTATATCAGACAAAGGGGGGAGGATATCACCCGTGGCGACACGGTTATTGCGCAAGGTACGCGGCTGAACGCGCAGCACCTGGGCCTGGCGGCGGCGGCGGGGTTCGAGCACATATCGGTATCCCGCCCTCCCCGCGTCGCCGTGATAACCACCGGCAACGAGCTCATACAGCCGGGTCAGTCACTGCCGCCGGGGAAGATCTACAACTCGAACCGATATGTTCTTACGGCGCTGTTGCAGCGCCTTGGCTGTCGCGTGATCAATCTGGGCATTATACCCGACAACGCGGAGGCGACGCGCTCAGCCCTGCGACAGGCCGCCGCCGGCGCGGATATGGTCATCTCATCGGGTGGCGCCTCGGTGGGCGAAGAGGACCATATCAAGTCCGCGCTGCAGGAGATTGGACGGCAATCGCTGTGGCGTATCGCCATGCGCCCCGGCAGGCCGCTGGTGTTCGGCCACATCGGGGATACGCCGTTCTTTGGACTGCCGGGCAATCCGGTATCCGCCTTCGTCACCTGCTGTCTTTTTGTACGCCCCTATATTCTGCGCCTGCAGGGCGCCGCCGAAATCACGCCGCGATCCCTGTGGCTGCCGGCGGAATTTTCCTGGCCCGATCCCAGCGACAGGCGTCAGTACCTGCGCGCGCGGACGAAACAAGGTGCCGCCGGGATTACCAGCATCGAGTGTTTCCCCAACCAGAGCTCCGGTGTGTTGAGCTCCCTCGCCTGGGCACATGGTTTGGCGGTCGTTCCGGAGGGTCAGACTGTGCGGACCGGGCAACCCGTCGAGTTCATTCCCTTCTCCGAGTTAATGGATTAACTCAGTTTCGGGTTACGGCTGAAGAGTTCCGAGTTCCGGGTTTCGAGTGAATAACAACCGCCCAAATAAATACCTCCGGTCGTATCCATGGCACGCCACACAGAATCAACATGAAACAGGATTTGGTGCGCATAGCGCACCCACATGGAACTCGAAACTTTCTTATTTGTAGAGAAAACACGCCACCTCGTGGGCGGCGCTTTTACG
>CAYXAX010000053.1:0-14709 GCA_964463055.1 uncultured Gammaproteobacteria bacterium
ATCCTCAAAATCTGCGCCACCAGGGTCGGATCATTGGGAATCCAGTTGCCCATCACGATGCGGCCTCCCGGCCGGGTCACGCGCACTTTCTCCCGGGCCACATCAAACGGGTTGGGGGCAAACATCGCCCCAAAGACACTCACCACCAGGTCGAACGCCTGATCCGGCAGCTGGCGCAGATTGCACGCATCGCCTTCCTGAAACGTGCAGTTGGCAAGGCCGTGCTCCCTGGCCCGCCTGTTCCCGGCTTCAACCAGGTTCCCTGCGATATCGACACCCAGCACATGCGCGCCGAGCTTCGCGGCCGGCACTGCCGTCGTACCGTCGCCGCATCCGAGATCCAGGACCTTGAGCCCGCTTGTGATCCCGAGCTGCCGGACAAATGCCTCTCCACTTTCCCGCATACTCCCGGCAATGCGTGTAAAGTCGCCTTTTTCCCAAAGTGCCTTGTTTGGATTCATGGGAGTATTCCTTAAATGAGTCTGTTTGATGCATATGGCGCTGCAAGTCGTTTTACCAGGCACAGCCGGTCTAAATAAATCGGGGACACGCCCGAAACCGCGCCGGAGAGAAATACTATCGTATTTCTGAATGATATTATCTCGGGCTTAAATTTTCCGCCAAGTCCTCTGCCGGCCACTAACCATACATAGTTCAATGGGTTATAGGATTAAATATACGTGCGTACGATTTTTGATTCTTTAATAGGCCAACCCGTCGATTTCAGCGTTCCTTATTCGACTGATGTATGAAGAGCCATCGTCACCAATCCCTGCATAAGGAGATACAACCATGAGATTTATGATGTTCATGATCCCAGCCGTCTATCAAGGCGGGAAGGGCAAGCGCGTCGCCGCGGACTTTACCCCGCCGGCGGATGCCGTGGAGAAAATGATGAAATACAATGAGGAACTTGCAAAAGCGGGGCACCTCGTCTCACTCGACGGGCTTCACCCCCTTGAAAAGGGCGCGCGCGTATCGTTCGCCAACGGCAAACCCAGCGTGACCGACGGACCGTTTATCGAGTCGAAGGAAGTGTTCGGCGGATACTGGATGACAACATTCGCGTCCAAGGAAGAGGCGATCGCATGGGCAAAACGAATCCCGGCAGCGGATGGAGACACCATAGAAATCCGCCAGGTGTTCGATCCCGAGGATTTTCCGGAGGATGTCGCCAAAGCGGCGGACAATGCCACCGTGAAAGCAGCCATGAAAAAAACCTGATTGAAGGGTGCCGGGGTCAGAATGAAGAATTCGGCGCCTTAAGAAATACTATTTCCTCCGGCGTTGAGGCGCGTCCCATAACCGCATTGCGATGCGGGTACCGGCCGAAGCGATCGATGATGGCCTTGTGCCGCAGCTCGAACTCCAGACTGTTCTCCAGGCCGGGCTCGCCGAACAACACCACCGCCTGCTCGTGGATCAGCGGCGACTCGCTGTGCATGAACGGCATGTAGAGAAAGGACTTTTGCTGCAGCGGCAGGTCCCGCTGGGCATCCACCCGCACCGCTTCCTGGGCCAAGGCCAGGGCCAGGGGATCGGCGGCGAAGGCCAGGGGTGTGTCGCGATGGATATTGCGCGAGAATTGATCCAGCACGATGATCTCCGCCAGCCGGCCATGGGGGGTGTCACGCCAGGCTGACAACTCGCAGCGCACGGCGGCCTCATGAACATCATTGAAGCGGTCAACGATCAGCCGATCGAAATCCAAATCCTTGGTGAACCACTGATTTGGCAGCGCTTCGCGAAACCAGAAATGCAGTATCTCTTGGTGGTTAATGGGTTTACTCCAAAATAGAAATTCATGGGGGCCAGGCCACCGCTTTAGCGAATATCAGCAGGAATTGTGACGTGACTCCGTTGATGGGCTGGAATTCCTTTCCAGCCATATTCAGATAAAAAACTAATGCTCCGGCAAGATTGTGTCAATCGGTTTCTGGGTGTCCTGTATTATTGGCGGAAACTCGGTCTGCGCAAACCCAGCGCGAAGTTTTCAGAGCCTCAGATGAATATAGTGGATTTTTCGTTCTACGTGTTGATTGTGTCATACGGCGCCGGGCTGCTAGGCGCCCTCACCGGGCTGGGCGGCGGCGTTGTTCTTGTTCCTGCTTTGGTATTGCTGTTCCACGTCGACATTCATTATGCGATGGGTGCATCGCTGATATCGGTAATTGCGACGTCATCCGGTGCCGCCGCGGCATTTGTGCGCGAAGGCTACGCCAACATAAGAATTGGCATGTTCCTCGAAGTCGCTGCGGTCATTGGCGCAACGGCTGGGGCCGTTGTGTCGGCGATACTGCACGCCGCCGTCATTGAGGTGGTTTTCGGCATTGCGCTGTTGTTATCCGCTTATCTATCATTTCACCGCAGGCGGGAAGCCAGGGTCAGTCCCGCCTCACGTCCATGGGTGGTCCGGCTGGGCCTTGAAGGGAGCTATCCGGACCATGGCATTGAACGACGTTACTCGGTGCATAACGTCTCCGCAGGCTTCAGTATTATGGGATTGGCCGGAGTCTTGTCGGGCCTGCTTGGGATCGGATCAGGCGCAGTAAAAGTATTGGCGATGGACAAGGCCATGGGTCTCCCGTACAAGGTATCCACGGCGACCAGCAACTTCATTATCGGCATCACCGCGGCCGCGAGCGCAGGCGTCTACTTTACCAACGGTTACGTCGCCCCTGGCCTCACCATGCCTGTCATGCTGGGTGCATTGATGGGGTCGTTCACGGGTGCCAAGATCATGGTAGGTGCAAAGAGTCGCACGCTGCGCATGGTGTTCAGCGTAGTGATATTTGGTTTGGGCATGGAAATGATCTATATCGGCATCGGCGGGAGGCTGTAGACGTGCAACCGTCCTTGGAACGCATGCAGGTCTTGATGGGCAGGATTTTCATTTTCGGCGTGGCGGTCTCCAGTCTCATCGTCCTTGCCGGCGGCACGCTCTACCTTATCCGCCATGGTGAGGCGCCCGTGCACTATCAGATCTTTCGTGGCGAGCCTATCGAATTACGGTCCATCGCGGGTGTGGCCCGTGAGGCGGGAGTGCCCACGGGCCGCGGATTGATCCAGCTTGGCCTTGTATTGCTCGTTGCCGTACAGGTGTTACGGGTTTCTCTGACCGTGTGGCTGTTCTATACAGAGCGAGACTGGAAATTCTGCGTCATCAGCCTTACGGTACTAGCAGTGCTGGCTTACAGCTTGTTCGGCAGGGGTTAGCATTTCTCGATGTCCGTGGAACCGGCCATACCTCGACCTGACCCCGATTAATTGCATCAATGCCACAAGCCCGACGCCGAGCAGCCCCAGGGTGGCCGGTTCGGGAACGGAACCGGACATTGAATCAGACGTGATTTTGCCCAGCAGGCCGTTTGCCCCATCGTTGGGCCCGGCGGTGAAAAACAGCTCGTTGGTCAGCCCGCCGTTGCCGCCGTTGCCAAAGCTCAGCGCCCGCAGCCCATCAATGGTGATGGGATTGTTTGTGATGTCGTCCAACGAGCCCAGAAGATTGCCTGTCAAAAAATCATAGGCATTGATGATCCCATCACCGGCGTTGCCCACCAATAGCGCGTTACTGAATTGACCGAAGTCGATCGGCGCCAATGCCACGCCCCAGGGAGAATTAAGGGCACCACCAGAGACCAGGCGCTTGATCAAGTTTCCATTTGTATCGAATACGTCCACGAAACCGTTTCCGGGTCCCGCGATGTCGTCCATTCCCGTCGCGTCCTGCTTGGCATAGGTAACGACGAGATTGCCCGCGATGTATTGTATGTTGAACGGCGCATAGCCTGAGGGTAGATTCGGATCGGTGAAGTTCCCGGTGATACCAGGCGCGCCGGCGCCTTTCATGACATCGATCTTACCGCCACTGAAATCGGCGGCGTAAAGATAGGTATCCCCGGCAATATCGGCAATGGCCAGTCCCTTGTAGCCCGCGCCGGATGGGGAATTATCCACCAGCAACTCGGCGTTTGTCCCGAGTGCTCCCCGCCAGCCGGAAATCGTCCCGTCCGCTGTGGCGAAAATAAACCGGTCGCCATTGAATTCCGACCCGCCATTGAACACCTGACCCGTGGGCGTGGATGGAGCGTTTCCGCCAAGGGCATGAGGGACTGTCACAACCAGGGCCTGTGTATCGCCCGCCCCGTTGTACAGGCTCGCCAGACCGGTGCCATTGTCCGAGACCCAGATCGGGCTGGTGGCACTGGCCGCCATGCCCCAGGGGTTGATCAGATTGGGATCAGCGGTGGTGTTACCCACGCCGTCGTCGGTTACCAGATTGGTCTGAATGTAGGTGGCATGCGCCGGTGCGGCGATGAGCAGCGCAGCCAAGGCCAGACCGCCAAAATAATGCCGGAGCATAATCCCCCTGGTGGGACACAATAACCGAAATACTCTGAAATCGGCGATTTCCATATGAATCTCCTTGGGACAGGATGTATCCCGCGCAATTCTCTAAGAACGAGACCTAAACGCGGCCCCCGACAAGTCCAAGGCCGTTATTGAAATGGGGCATAACGTATGCCAGGTGTCGGGGCATATTAGTTTCTTATTGTTAACGCAATGTATTGTCCCGCAATTTAGGCAATGCTCTATTTTCCAACACTCATGATTTCTAAATAATCATGTTGCGAGTGTAAACTTTTCCGACTTTTAACCAGGGTATTCAATCCTTCTGCACGATCCAAAAGAACCGGATGGGAACAGCGAGAATTTAGTTAGCTACACAAGCCACGGACATCCCAATCATTAAACGGCCGCACTCTGCCACAGGCGGACGTGTGCTCGTCAACGGAGTAGACGGGTCTGCATTAAAAGGCAAGAAATAGGGACGCGGTTATTCCCTCGTTGATTGTGGCGCCGGGGCTGGGACCAGGCCGTATTTCGCCATGACACCCGTGAGTTTCACTCGATCAGGTGGACCACCTGCATTAACAATGGCACCGGTATCGCGAAAAAACTGCTCCCCGATGTCCGGCGTCAGCATAATCAGGGCTCGCGCCGTCTCTGTGTGCGGATTGCTGAAGTGATGGACGGAGCCGCGCGGCGTAGACATCCATTCACCCGGCTTCAAATCCCGGGATTCATTATCAACCGTGTATCTGAGAGTCCCCTCCAATACATAGACGCATTCCTCGTTGTTGGTATGACTGTGCGGTGGCGGGACATTGGAGCCGGGGGGGACCATTAATTCGAATACGCCGAGGCCACCCCTTTGCGCACCATCCACAAGATAACGAATTTCCAGTTGGCCCACTTTGACAACATTGCCGCTCATGTCTGTCTCCCCTGTTGGGTACAAGCCGCACGCAGAGTGCGCTTCAGCGCTTTCCGGCGTTGCGGCTAATTGCGCTTCCAGTGCTTTGGCGCGGCTCAGTGGCGAATTCCTTTGTATCTACCGCCCGCAGATAGAATCTACATGGTTGCAAAATTTCGATAAATATCGTTGAATGAAATTTATTGTTGCAGGATTGTAACTAATGACGGACCGGCTGGCCGGCATGGTCGTATTCGCGCAGGTGGTGGAGGCAAAGAGCTTTTCCGCCGCCGCGGACAGGCTCGGCATCTCGAAATCGCTTGTCAGCAGGCAGGTCAGTGCGCTGGAGCGCTCGCTGTCGGTGAAGCTGCTGAATCGCTCAACGCGCAAGCTCAGCCTGACCGACGCGGGCACCGTTTTCTATGAGCATTGCGCCGCCATCGTGCAGGAGATGGCGCTTGCCGAACAGCGCGTCACTCAATCCCAGTCCGAGCCTGCCGGCCTGGTGAGGGTGACCGCGGTCCCGGCATTTGCAGTACGCCATGTGCTGCCCGCGGTCACCGAATTTCATCAGCGATATCCGAAAATTCAGGTCAAGCTCTCCTGCAGCAACCGCACACTGGACCTGGGCGACGAGGGATTCGACCTTGGCATCCGGGTGTCGTTTCGTCCGGCCCAAAATCTCGTGGCGCGAAAACTCGCTGACAACCGGGCAGTGCTGTGCGCCTCGCCGGCATATCTCAAGCAGCACGGGATGCCGCGCCGGATTGAGGACCTGGGGGAACACGACTGCGTCCTGTTTTCGGTGCTTGCGCCAAAAGGCGTGTGGACATTCCGACGAAACAAGCGGAAATATTCGGTGAAGATCTCGGGGACGCTCGAGACCGATGACATGGACGCGGTTCACTCCGCGGTCCTCGCCGGCCTGGGCATCGGCCTGCTTCCGAGCTATATGGTGGGCGAGGAATTGCGCCAGGGTCAACTGGTGCCGCTGCTACGCGAGCACCAGGCCATGCCTGAGAGCGGCATCTATCTGGTCTATTTACCTAATCGCACGCTCCCGTCGCGCGTGCGCGCACTGATTGATTTTCTCGTCGCGAGATTCGTGCCGGCGCTGCCCTGGGAAGTGGGGTGGTAAGCGAATAGTCGTGGTCAGATCACAGCTTTCTCAAGAGTGAAATGTGCGGTGCCATACAGACTTTGCCAATGATCAGATGCAACATCATACTCTCGTTGAGTCAAGGATCGCGAAGCGAAACGCGTCAGTGGCCGTGGCGAGAGCAGGGAGGAACACGAAAGTACTAAGTAATGCCCGGATCGCATCTCTCGCAACGACTTTTTACCCAATGTGGTAGGCAGGGTGCTGCGCCGAAAGACTCAGATCGTCGGGGCGGAAATATTTTCCGTCAGTGCAAATACCAGTGTAGATTCGGATTACTTTCAGGCTTATTGAGTAGTAGGATGCGCTAGTCATTTGCCCTCAATGTAAAACACGGGGGTCCATGTATGTCTAAACACGACTCGGAGTCTCATACACATGAATCCGGGAAAAGCGCTGCATTCATGACCCAGCCCCATACGGCGACGGTTATTACTAAGGAACGGCGCGAACATTTGATTGCCGAGGCCGCCTATTACATAGCAGAGCACCGTCATTTCCACGGCGGCGATCCGATCCACGACTGGTTTCAGGCGCAGGCGGAAATAGACCGCCAGTAAAAGGTGGCTGATTTATTTTCTCAGCCAAGGCATCTTCAAAAAAGAGGGGAATGGTGATGGAGAAATTCAGCTCCGCTCTCCGTCCCCTTTTATTAATTTTAAAGCGTTACACAGTCTAAGGCTTGGCTCACATCAGCAATAATATCGTCGATGTTTTCAATACCGACGGAAATGCGTACCAGGTCGGCGCTTACGCCAGCCTTTTTTAACTCTTCTTCATCAAGCTGTCGGTGAGTTGTTGATGCGGGATGACAAGCTAAGGATTTCGCATCTCCAATATTCACCAAGCGTAATATCATTTGCAGCGCATCAATGAATTGAGCGCCCGCTTCAATTCCACCTTTAATACCGAAGCATAAAACCCCAGACGCCTTACCGCCGGTAATTTTTTGGCAAAGAGCATTAAACTTACTATCAGGCAATGCCGCGTAGTTAACCCAGCTGACCTTGTCGTGCGTTTGCAAATAGGCTGCGAGCTTTTCGGCATTACTGCAATGGCGCTCCATTCTAAGCCCAAGTGTTTCCAAGCCTTGTAAAATCAGAAACGCACTATGAGGCGATAAAGCCGCTCCTGTGTTCCGTAACGGCACAACTCGACAACGACCTATATAAGCAGCAGGACCTAACGCCTCGGTATAAACCACACCGTGATAGGACGGATCCGGCTCACTCATCATCGGAAAGCGTTTTTTATTTGCGGCCCAATCAAACTTGCCTGAGTCCACGATAACACCGCCAATTGTTGTGCCGTGGCCGCCAATATATTTTGTCAGTGAATGAATAACGATATGCGCACCCATTTCAAAGGGGCGACATAAATATGGCGTAGCAACCGTATTATCAACTATCAGAGGAATGCCGTGTTTATTGGCAATGGCCGCCAACCCTTCTACGTCAACCACATTACCGGCGGGGTTACCGATAGTTTCACAGAAAATGGCCCGTGTCTTTTCATCAATAGCCTTTTCAAATCCATCAAGATCGTCGCCCGACACCATGCGCACATCAATGCCTTGCCTTGGAAAGCTATGCGCAAACAAATTATAGGAGCCGCCGTACAGCTGGCTTGTGCTAATAATATTAGCGCCAACATCACAAATACATTGAATCGCATAAGTAACGGCCGCCATTCCTGAGGCAACCGCCAATGCGCCAATACCGCCCTCCATCGCCGAGATACGTTGCTCAAGTACATCCGTGGTTGGATTCATGATCCGCGTATAAATATTACCCGGCACTTTTAAATCAAAGAGATCAGCACCATGCTGGGTATTGTCAAAGGTAAAAGATGTAGTTTGATAGATCGGCACCGCCGCAGCTTTAGTCGTTGCCTCAGATGTATAACCATGATGTAACGCAAGAGATTCCAGCTTCATAAGCACCCCCATTTTCATTTGTGACTTGAATTAATATTATTGCAACGCGTGACCAGCGTCTAATCACTGTTTTTAATACAAGAGAAATCCGTGATCCGACACCTATTATTCTCCCAGATCAGCCATGCCCGATCTTCTGGATCTCAATAACGGCACCACCGATACCGTCAATAAGCATCTGCACGCCGATCACGGCGAGAATCAAGCCCATTAGCCGCGTAACGACCTTGATGCCGTCGTCTCCGATGTGTTTGACGAAGCGTTCGCCCGAGACAAAGAACACATAGCTTATGATACTGAGGATGAAAAATGCCCCGATCGTCACGACAAATTCCGATACACCACCAGTTGATGCGAAGTTCATGGCAGTTGCGATGGTTCCGGGCCCCGCGAGTATCGGCATGGCCAAGGGCGTTATTGCAATATCCAGCTCGGATTCCAGGCTCTTCTGCTTGTCCTCCTCGCTGGGATGTTGAACCGGGGAGTGTTCACCGCCCTGCATCATGTGGTAACCAACCAAGGCAACAAGGATCCCACCCATGATACGAAAGGCCGGCAAGCTAATGCCGAAGAGGCCGAAGATCAGCTTGCCTGCGGCCGAGAAAACAAAAATGATCACAAAGCTCACAATCAGCGCCTTGGCGGCAATCTTGCGCCTGGTCTCGGCATCGTCTTCAGCAGTAAGCCCCAGAAACACAGGCGTGTTAGCGATCGGATTCATAATGGCGAAGAATCCCATAAATACCGAGAGTGCGTGACCAATGAAGGCATTCATGGTGTTCGTTATATCCTCATTTGAATCTAATCCCGGCCAGAAGCAAAAATTTCTCTCTGAGCTGTCTGACAGAAATGGGGAGGAGGGATTAAAGTATAAACCCTCCGTTCCCTTTTAACTCACCGCACAGCCCTCCGATGACTATCCACCCAATACGCCCATGGCACCAGCAGCCACTGGGTCTGAGCTGTCCAGGCCGATGCCGAAGATGGCGAACACCACGAGGTTAGACACCACAGACATGGACCGCGGGAAAAAACCCACCTTCAGGGACCCGCCCGGGCATGGGGGCGGGTCGGGGTAGTGGACGAAGAGATCCAGGACCCAGTGGCTGAGCACGGACAGGCTCACCACGATGGACGAGGCGCGGTTGCGGCGGAGTGCATAGTAAATCCCGCCGAGGATTACGCCCCAGAGAATTGCAAAAAAAGTCTGCAGCGATTTTATCGGGCTCGGATCACAGTTTTACGAATATTAGCAAGAATTGCGATCTGACCCCGATCGATTAGCCGGTCGTGCGCCCGGTCAGCCTTCAGGAGTCGATGGTATCCAATTCCACTTTGTAGTTCATGAGCTGCAGACGCCCGCCGCTGGGTTGCGAGGCGAAGGTCATCTCTTCAAAGGCATCATGCTTTGTGTAAAAGGTCTTGTATTTTAAGGTGACATTCACGCCGTTGTAGTTGGAAGTGGTGATCACCTTTGTCAATTTATAACGCTTCAAATCACCGTATTTCTCATGGAGGGATTTCAGATGCGCCGTCCAATCTTCCCGGGTAGTTATGCGGTAAAACTGCGGTGGGAACAGCGATGCAGCCCGCTTGAAATCCTTGACCTTGATGGCCTGGTAAATGGCATCGGCCGTTTCGGTCGCATCCTTCTTGTCACCGGAGTCGCTGGGACCTGAGGAGCAACCCACCACGGCAACGACCACGCATGCCCATAGCGCAGACCGATAGGCCGTACTGAATTTGGGGCAATTCATGACGTTACGGCCATCGCGACAGCGCGCCGTTTGTGGGTGCTTACTTGTATCGACATTCCCTCCACTCCATCAATCTCCCGCATTTTATAAAAGCTTATTTCCATAGTCAGACTGCACACCAAACAACAAAGTTCATCCACCCGGAGTTATATTAATAAAACCTTAAACACGATTAATCGCCGTCAGATCACAGTTTACCCGAATATAAGCAAGAATTGTGATCTGACCCTCGATTAATCTCTTGCAACTCAAGATGTTGCCATCGGTCTAACTTGTATCAGCTATCACTGACTGTAATAGTCCACAAACCATTAGGAAGAAAGTACAACATGTCTGAACCAGAAAGGGCGTCTTGGCGTGAGAAAAACCGGGTTCTGGTGGCTGTCTATCCAGATGAACAAAAGGCGCAGGCCGTTGTGAAGAGCCTGATCGACAAGGGATACCAGATGGATCTTATCTCCGTCTTGGGGCAGCTCCATACATCGGGTGACGATACATTGGGAATTTATCACCTGAACACCGGTGATCGCATGAAGGCGTGGGGGAAACAAGGCGTAGTCTGGGGTGGCCTATGGGGCATGCTCGCGGGGGCCGCCGGATTATTCATGATTCCCGGCGTTGGTACTGTGGCAGCCGCCGGTTACATTGTGGAAGCCATTGCCAGCGGCGCTGTGGTAGGAGCCGGTGCCATGGGGGGTGCCGCGGCATTGTCTCAATTGGCCGTCGCCTACCACCGGGCAGGAATTCCGGAAGAAAAAATCGAGTCTCTGCACAAGGCCGTCGAAGAAGGAAAATATGTGTTGATGCTGCGTGGCGCAGCGTCAGAGCTTGATCCATGGCAAGACGTCCTCAAATCAGGTAAACCGTTGGAAATGGACAACCTACCCTACTCCAGAATTGTCGACAAAGATTAGACTTCAGCATACCAGTGAACTCCCCAGCTCTTTTGGGTCCGAGATGATAGAAGTCAATTAACCCGCCTTATAATGAAATTGGAATGAGCGATAAAAGTGGGCGCTTTGGATAACTAGGGCCAAAGGCCAGAAATGTGTCCGGAGGCAGGCGCGGCCTTCTTTCTTGATGCTAAGTGGGACAGCAGTGGCTCTGACCCCTTTTAACTCAGATCGGTCATGGACCCGTTGATATAGAGGAAGGCATGTTCTGCGGCATTGCCTGTGGTGTAGGAATTACCCTCTATCTGTCCGGCCTCGGTAGTGGTTGGCCTTCGGTGGCTTTGTCCGCTTCCGGCCTATTCTGTTGAAAATCTAATGCTCTCTGCACCGTTTTCCTCGCAAGATGAGGGTTACAGGTTGGAGGCTAAGCGGACCTGGTTCTTATCAAGTGCAAGATCAAGCTGTTCTTGAACCAATTCATGCATCTTGTCTCGGAAGGGGATATAGACCAGTCTGGCCTTATGGGGCTTAATTTCAAGCCCGGATAGAATCTTGTGGAGCTCATTGCGGGGAGTTATAAGATCAGAGAGAATGAGTTTCAGGCTCTCTGCTGCCTCCGCAGGTGGGATATTAACTGGCAGCAGCCGTCCGTTCGGCAGCTTTTCAACCAGTTCATCGTGTATCTGGATACCTGTGAACCTTTTGGAAATGGTTAAAAACGTATGGGGGCGAACCTTGAATGCCAACACCCAGAAATAAAAAGGCAGCTCCTCCATGCCGCTCTGGACCACCTTAGGCAGGTTTGCCAGACGGATCAGATCCGCATAATTGTTTAGCGCCACACCTTTAACGTCAGCTGTGATCCGCCAAACCGGAACATAGACCACGTTGTCTTCCCGATCAGGAAGATATGCCGCTGCCAGTGGTTTCAAACGATCCCCATCGGGATTCCAGGCCGTAGAACAATTTTTGCAGTGTAACACCAGCGAATCGCGTTCCCCTTCAAGATCCCAACCGCACTTGGGGCACAGGGTGGGAATAAAGTGGATTCCCCCATCCGCCTTCCCACCAGACAAATTTTCGACCGAAAAGTCTTCCGGTGGCACCGTCGATAGAGGCTGATTGGCGATCGCATCATAGATTTTTCGGTCCACGTAATAGGGAGAATAGATCAAGCTGGCGGTTTCGCCGATTACCGCATCAAGCAGCGGCGGCATGGGTAAATTGTCAACATATGGCTTGGTGACCGCCGCCATGACCTCGGAAAGAGGGTGAACAGGTTTTATAAAATAGCCCTGCGTCTCCGGAGTGACAAACTGGAGTTTTAATGTCTGGCTTCGAAATCCCACTGAAAACGGGAAATGGGGGGACGTCACCGCCTGCCGACTGATATCAACGAAGTGGTCCTGCACGCCGGCAGGTAGGGAGAAAAAGGCCATGCCCCTGACCCGCCAGTAGGGAAAATAAACGAGCTGCTTTTCGGCCGGCGCCGTGCTGACGAAATGATACTGAAAAATACCCCGTGGTATCAGGTAGGATTTCACCTTGCAAAAGCCGCAGGTGAACAGGCGGTCTGTTTCCTCTAATGTCGCCGGGGCTCCGCACTGGGGGCACTGATAATCGATTAAGTAATTAATATTTCTCTCCGCAATGATTACAGAACACGGCTTCGGGCAGATTCTGCGCACCACACTTGGGACAAATTTTCGGCTGCGGCTTTTCAGCCGCCGGATGACCGCAATGCGGGCAGAAGTGCGCATCGGCTGTCAGATTCTCCCCGCAGCTTGAGCACTGATGAATCACCACTTGATGGTGGCCGCAATATGGGCAGAATTTTGCGTCTGCCGGAATCGGTTTCTCGCATGCCGGGCAGGCAGCCTGCGGCGACTGTCCGCCTTTTGCCGCCTGTTGAACAGCCGTTGAAAAATTCTGGGCGAACATGGCGGGCATCATTAAACCCATGCCCATTCCCATGCCCTGGCCGGCGCCTCCTTCGGCGGAGGCGGCCTTTTCCATCGCCATGGCGGATTTCATCTGCATGAGTTTGTTCATGTCTTTAAAAACCCCCATGCGGCTTCGGTCATCAATGGCCTGCTCGACTTCAGGCGGCGGGGTGATGGAACTTATAAAGAGCTGAGTGAGTTTCAGGCCGAATCTGGCGAAATCTCCCTGCAGGCGCTTGGCAAGCCCCTCTGACAACTCATCGTATTTTGCCGGCAGGTTCAAGATTGTATCGATGGTCTCTCCCATATAATCATTGAAACGGGAAACAAGCACCTGATTGATATAATCATCCACGGCCTCGGCCGTATAAATATTCCGGGTACCGACCATCGCATTGATCAATAAAACCGGCTGCACCACCTGCACGTTGAAAATGCCGAATGCCCGGAGCCGGATCAGTCCCAGCTCGCTATCCTTGAACGCTACCGGATCACGGGTTCCCCACTTCAGGTTGGTGAATACCTTCATATTGACCATATACACTTCAGCTCGCAGCGGGCTGTTCATGGCCCAGGGAAGTGATAGGATTTTTGTCAACACAGGGATATTGGCGGTTTTCAGTGTATGACGCCCGGGACCGAATGCCCCAACGGCCTTACCCTGATAGAAAAAGACGGCTGCCTGACTTTCCCGAACCGTGAGCTGCGCCCCCAGTTTGATATCGCCGGAGCCTGATTCCGGGATACGGTGAACAAGCGTCTCGCCTGTCTCGTCAAACCACTCGATATTTTCCAGAAAAACTACATTGTCCATCCCCATGTTGCTATCCCCTTCTATAATTGCCCTGCGAATATGGGCCAAAAGTATAGACCGTAGTACCTGATGCGGCGTTGTAATTCAGGCGGCGGAGAATCGTTGCGGCCAGCCCAATCTTTGATAGTCTTCCGTTCAAGAACGTTACCCCATTTGCTGACTCAGACCACTAATGCCCCCTCAGCAAATACACCACAGATAATGCAAATTCTATGCATTTTCTCCTTCTATTATATGGCATGCATAGATATCTTAAGCCGGATAGCGACCATCGCCTGACTTTCTGAAGGATGGGCTATAGGAGGAATAGGCGCCTTTTTTGTCCAGGCCCAGCGATGGTTTGCCGTCAGCGGCCCGCCGCGTCACCGCTGAATTCACCCTGAATTCCACGCTGTTTTTTTCAGGACGTCCTTTAACTACACTTTCATAAAAATTAACTGCCCCCTATATTCCTTCGTTCTTTATTCTTTACTCGGAATCGGCCGTATGCCGCATGGTATGCATTTCGGCATGGGAACTCCGGGGTTGACTCATGGTTGGCCGGCCAGTGCGTGTAGCGCCGCGCCGCGCAAGCGGAACACGGTCCATTCATCCTTGGCTATCGCCCCCATCCGCTCGTAGAAACCGATCGCATCCTCATCGTCGGCCAGTACCCACCACTCGAGGCGGGTGCAGCCGCGCTCCAGGGTAATCCGCGCCAACTCTTCCATCAGGCGCCGGCCGACGCTTTGTCCCCGAGCCTGGGGCCGGATGTACAGGTCTTCAAGGTGAATCCCGCAGCGGCCGCGGAAGGTCGAGTAGTTGCTGTAGAACAGGGCAAAGCCGACAGCGGCCCCGGCAAAGCGCGCCAACAATACCTCGGCGCTACGTTCAGGACCGAACAGGGCGTTGTAGATGTCCGCCTCGGTGGCCACCACCTCGTGCCCCAGGCCGAGGTGATCGGAAAGCTC
>CAYXAX010000054.1:0-14484 GCA_964463055.1 uncultured Gammaproteobacteria bacterium
TTTAAAATGATGGAGCGTACGTTGCTGGTAAAGTCCGTCGCACTAGAGAAAAAAAGAAGTCTCTATGTGCTCCGTGTGAGGAATGGACGAAGTCGCGGTCGCTCAGGTAATAGAAGATGTAAATAAAGGTTGGCGTACGTGGCGCTCCTACTGAATCAGTCGTTTCGTCCTTTGCGGCGCGGATGGCGCTTGGTGTACATTCTGAGCTTGACGGCGTGAAGTTTCCGGGCGGAGTAGGCGATCATACTCCTGCTTTATGGTCATATGACACTCACAAGAATATTTTTCCAATCGAGGTTGATCGACTACGGAAATGTGACCGCGTGTGTAATGCAGGATGTCTCTTTCCTGCAGTTTTACGGCGGTCTGCGTGATGCCTTCCCGGCGAACACCGAGCGAATATGCAATCAATTCGTGCGTCGCCAATAGTTCATTAGACGGCATCCGGTCAAGTCTTGACAATATCCAGCGGCACAGCTGCTGTTCTAGAGAATGGCATCTGTTGCACGCCACGATCTGTCCGATTTGCACGATTACTGTCTGAGTGTATTTCAGTAGAAGACGCAGTAACACTCCATTGTTTGCCATCTCATTTTTAATAAAATCAGACCGCAGCCGATAAGCGTATCCGCTGCTAAGTACGACTGCCTGACTGGTCGTGCTTTCACCGCCGAGGATTGATGCGATACCCGCCACGCCTTCACTACCCTTGACCGCGCATTCCGTAGGTGCTCCGTTCTCTGCTACATATATCCGGGAAACAATGCCTGAGGTGATGAAATACAGGTATTTTTGTCGATTACCGGCGCCGTAGAGGATGCCGCCTAATGGCAGTGAGACGTGCTCTAGATGGGGCAGAAGATGCTCATAATCCGCTCTTGGCAGTGCCGCAAGAAGATTGTTGTTCCTGGGTGCGTCGTATGAGGGGAGGGCGCCCATCGCATCGGTTGATGCGGGGAGTGACCTCAGGCTTGATAAAGACAATTTTTGTCTAAACATGCGATGCCCACTAATCGAAAAACCAAGGAACGCGCTATCTAATGTCAAGTCGATTGTGCTTAGCCAGTTAATCGCCCATGTCACATACTTAAGACTTAAGAATAAACCTTACGCCAATTCCGGCCATTGCGGACGGGGTACTTGACATAGTCCGATGCTCCATTGCCCCGTTCCTGAGAAAAAGTGGCGCGTGATAAACACCCCGATATGCTTGCCTGCTCCATATTCTGAAATTTCCGTTGGTGCTTGGCCGGGCCTTGAGTCCAATCATCACACACGTCTGGGATTCACAAGGAGCAGGACGATACCGCCAACAAGGGCGAGCGCACCGGCGACGGGTGGTACAAAGTGGTTGACGGTTGTTTCAAAGTGTATTCCGATAAAATCTATTGGCTTTCCCGGGGTTGTAAATGTGATTCCTGAGTATGCAAGCACCACAATTCCTATGCTGACCAGGAGAAGACCCAAAATGGATTTTGTGTTCATATCATGTCTCCGATCCTATACCGTAGTGTATTCCACAGTGTCACCGGCACAGCTAACTAAGTATGTGAATTTCATATACATGTAAAACAATAGCCGCATAATAAATCATGGTCGGTGCGGTAGTTAACATAGGAAGGCATGCGACCGTCATTTCCCCTCTATCGTGATGATTTTTGTGAAGATCCCAGATAGTAATCCGCGCTGAAGACGTCCTTGTAACGGTATTGGTATCACTTCGGCCGCGGCTATCGGCATTATGTCCAATATGCGGTAGCGTACAGACGATTGTATACATTTGAGCCGTAATGCGCTTTGAGACGCGATGATCACCATGAGCAACGGTGATGCATGTGGAATCTTCAGATACTTCTCCAATTCGAGTGGCGGCTGTAGATGCGGTTGGCAGGGCGGTCTCAGAGTGATAGGTAGGGTAGCATCCGTGTTTGTAATGGTCACAGATGCCGCGTAATTAAGTGTTATTGTCAGGAGTCAGGTAATGTCACTAGGGACAATTCTGTTAATAATTCTGGTTCTTATGCTGATCGGTGCGATTCCAAGCTGGCCTTACAGCAAGGGATGGGGTTACGGTCCCAGCGGTGGCCTTGGCTTGGTTTTGTTGGTCCTGTTGGTTCTGGTGCTGATTGGTAAGATATAGCACACTGCCAAGACATTGGCTTCTGTCGATCAGCCAACAACAGCGATTCCAGCTGAGAGAGGCGCTCGCAATGGACTGCACACACCGAGATGGTTTTCACTGCCGTAGAGAATTTGGTGACACATCCGCGCAAGCCGCACGGATGATGCGATTCTTGGCCTCGCCATATGTGGCGACGATTTCGGCCGGGGTAAGGATCGCATGGCCGGTGAGCCGTTGTTTAAAATTGCTCTTCAAGTATCTCCGCGCGCGGTCCGCAAGTACATGGGGAAACGGTTGCTTTGCTATGGTGCGCTCAAAGTTGGACATGTGCTGCATGATCCGACATAGGCGACCCTTGACAATCTTCTACGCCCCCGTGCCCGGCCGGTAGGTGCGGCGCCCAGCCCGAATCGCGTTGTATAACCCTGAAAACCCGCTTCATCTTTCGTTTCATGGTAAACGCCACAAGACAGCTACACTCCACTGTATGTGGGTTAGATTGTGGTGTTTATTCGCTAGTGAAACCCCTTCCACGAGTCTGGCTGGAAAATTTGCGGCGTGTGCCGTAAAGGCCGGTTTCAGGAAAGCCCCCCGGCAGAGCCGGGGGTATATCACAGAGTATTAAAACTGAGGATTAAAGGGGTACTACGTCAGTTTGCCCGCTTCCGGCGGTAGCTGTATCCGAATCCTGCCAAACCGATTCCGAACAGGGCCAGTGAGGTGGGTTCAGGGACACCCGGTGTCGGGGGTGGTGGCGAGGCCCCGGCAGAAAACGTGGTGCCCAGGAACGTGAAGTAAGAATCATATGATGTTCCGCCATCCATTAAGGCCAGGAACGTGCCGGCGTCTGATATGACACCTGCGCCCGCGGAAATTCCAATATTACATGTGCTGTATAGCGTGACGCCGAGCACCGTGCAATTAGAGGCGGACACCGAACTGCCATCGAGAACAAGCGAGCCAACATCGCTGGTCAGCAGAGCGAGATCGAGGAAGTTGGTTTGATAGGCCTGGCTGCCGACCGGGGTTGAAAAGACATAATTGCTCAGCCACTGATCTATGCCCGGAATATATGACTGGGCCGGATCGCCGACGGTGTTTGGGTGCTCACTCTGCCCGGTCAGGTACTCGTTAATCAGTATCGGGTTGTTCGCGCTCAGTAGGCCGCCAATCCCACTGCTAAATTCGGCGTACTGTCCCGCGTTCAGCGTTGCCACCGTGACGCCATTATAACTCACCACGGTACCGTCGGTAGCGGCCAATACTCGAACGAGATTGCTGGCCGACCCTTCGGTTCCAAAGGTGGTGGGGATAATCGCAGTGTTTGTATAGTGATCAGTGCTCGGCAGCGCCGTGAGGGTATGATCACAAGCAGAGGAACTTGTTGGGACATCTGCGCACTGGTTGCCGCCGAACACGGCGATGGGCGCACTGGACGTGACCCTGGTGCCGGTGATGTCACTGCCCGTGCCGTTGTCGGTGTACATCACAGACTGTCCCGCGCCGAGCGTGACGGTAAATGGTGTACCGGCGGTCTGCCCGCTGGCGAGGTTGGTGGATGGCGTGATGGTGACGGTTGTGCCGGCCTGCGTGCCGACAATGGTAAGCTGCGACGGATAGCCGATGCTGTTTGTCGCGCCCATCGCATAGTAGGAGGTCCCTAGCGCTGTCGAATCCAGCAGATAGGTCGAGTCGGTGGTGAAGGGCTCCCGGCTCAGGTACGAGGCCCCGACTTTATCGCTGGCGTTGGTGGTAGAAACGACGAAGCCGTTATCGGTCACCGCCCCCGATGTGTTGAGATCATAACTATTCGGAACAACGACGGAAGTTACGCCGCTGGCGCCAATCGAGAACCCAACCGAACCAAAAGCGCCGGGCGAGGATACCGTGCCCGTGACGCCTGAGGCGCCGTAAACGAAGAGCGTATTTGTCTCGCCCTGATCATAGTTTATTGGCATGGCAAAGTTGAGCACATTTGCATGCACGGCACCGGCTGCGGCAAGCAAGCCCGCTGCCGTGGCCACCGTCCTTAGTTTACCTCGGTACATAATTTGACCCCCCCTATTGTTTACATTTATGCGATCAACACGCTCATTCGGCATGCAGGTCTTAGCCCGGTCTTGCATGGCCAGAATGCCTTAATTATAGTTTTTGCAATTTTTATACCGGATATAATCATTTCATTATGCTATTGATTTTAATTCAAAAATTTTTGAAGCATAAAAAATACCATTTTATGACTGTAAAAAAAGGCGACAGTTGGAAGCGGAATCTGCCCTCAAGTCGCGGCAAACATCGCAGTGTTGAACCGCAAGTATGAGCAGTAAGTAATGGGCTGGGCGGGGTGCATGCTTACGTGCAGCACATCTTAACGGTGGTCAAGACAGCGAGTTGGGTTGATTATATCGGGCGCCTGTTATTCCCGGTTCCGATTCTTGGCTAACTTGGATGGAAATTCGGGGACGACTGTGAGTTATGGTGACTGAAACGCATTATCAAAGTGGGCTGCAAAATAGTAAATTCCGTATAAATTTCCCGGCTTGCGGGGAATCGGATGGGGAGCGTTCGCAATGGAATGCTCCGTTACCGATCTTGTCTGTTATGCTCACTTCATCGGCGGGCTTTCCAAACCGCAGGCGGTTTGCCCGCACACTGGGCGTCGCTCATGCATCCGACGGCAGGGTTATCGTTTCCATTGCTCCGCGCAGGCGGGCGAGTTGTATAAGACATGACCGCCAGTAAAAAAGATTCCAGACCCGAACCGGTTCTCCTGGTGTTCATACACGGCTGGAGCGTCACCAGCAAAGACACCTACGGTGAACTCCCCGAGGCCATCCAGCAGGGGGCTGATGATCATGGTCTGCAGATAGACGTCAGGCACATCTATCTTGGACGTTACATCAGCTTTCATGACGAGGTGACCCTGGATGACATCGCCCGGGCCATGGACCATGCCCTGCGAATCGATATTCCCGACAATATAAATGCAACGCGTGGATTTTCCTGCATTACCCACTCCACGGGCGGCCCTTTGGTGCGGCGCTGGGTGGATATCTTTTACGGTGCCGGCGGCTTGGCGGAATGCCCTCTGCGCCACCTGATCATGTTGGCTCCGGCCAATCACGGCTCGGCGCTGGCGATTCTCGGCAAGGGCAGGATAGGCAGGATCCAGGCATGGTTTGAGGGGGTCGAACCGGGTCAGGGGGTTTTGGATTGGCTGTGTCTTGGCAGCGCAGGCGAGTGGGCGCTGCAGGAGAGTTATCTGCACTATAAGAGGGATAAGAGCAGCTTTTATCCCTTTGTGCTGAGTGGGGAGACAGTGGACCACCGGTTTTACGATTTCCTCAACAACTACCTGGTGGAAAAGGGTTCTGACGGGGTGGTGCGGCTCGCCGGGGCGAATTTGAATTATACGTACCTCACGCTGCAGCAAAGCGATCAGCGCTGGGACGACGGCAGTCAGGCGACGCGGCTCATCATGGCGGACACTCGACCCTCACGACCGCCCGAGAGCGGATTTGGCGTCGTTCCCAATGCCAGCCACTCCGGCAACAGAATCGGTATCATGCGCAGCGTTTCCACGCGGAACGCCGCCGGTAAACCTGTTGTCGGTGAAATTCTCAAGTGCCTGCAGGTGGGCACGGAAGGCGGCTATCGTCGCAGGTGTGACGAAATGATGTCCCTGACCGAGGAGACGCAAAGGAAAAACGCGGGGTTAATCTATGATGGTAAGGTCAGGCGTTTCGTCATGTTCGTCTTCAAGGTGACGGATGATCACGGTAATCTCATCGGCGATTATGATATGTTTTTACTGGGGGACGGCTTTAAGCCCCATACGCTGCCAAAGGGATTCATGATCGATCGGCAGAAAAACTCGAAATCCCAGGTGCTGACTTATTATTTGGATTATGACGCGCTGAAGACGGCAAAGGCAATCGGCATTCGCATCATAGCGCGGCCCGGCTTCGGCATTCCCGGCAAGCCACCGGCGGCCTTCGCCGGTTATCTGCCGGCGGAGTTTCGCGCCGAGGGCGATGTCTTGACACACTACATCCGTCCCAACGAGACGGTATACGTGGACGTGGAGCTCAAGCGCATGGTGGACCGGGAAACCCTGCGGCTGGATCCGCTGGACAAGGGCAAGGGCTCCTTCAAGCGGACAAAGCCGGGTGGCGCCATATCCACAGACTAGGCACCTGTCGGGGCGTCTGCGGGCACGGCAAGGGTTGTTCGGACCGTGACGTCCACGCAATCTCGCGCCGCGGCAGGCGCTATCCTGCGGCGCTAAAGGCAAACAACAGGATAAATAGTATAACTGCCATGATAATGCCGGTCGTCAGGATGCGCACGGTGAAATCACGAATGGGGTGCGGCTTTGCGACTGTGGTGGCCATGGGAATCACCTCCGCTGATGATGTTGGCCTTATTTCACCACCACACCTGCATTAAGTCTGTGACTTAATCACCCAACAAGATATATGGTAACAAGCGGGAAAAGTCATTTTCTATGCGTCTGATCGTGTGCGGTATTGCCCGCCTAATTTTCAGCGGCCTTTGCCTGATGATATTTTTTCTTTATCTCCTCGATATCCACCGTGGGCTCGGGAAATTGCATGTCCAACCCTTCCATGTAGTTGACGAGGATGTGTGATATCGCCAGGTTGCGGTACCACTTGTGATCCGCGGGGATCACGTACCACGGTGCGTGATCGGTGCTGCAGCGGGCCAGGGCATCTTCATAGGCCTTTTGATACTCGTCCCAGTAGTGACGTTCGGCATAATCCGCCTCGCTGATTTTCCAGTGGCGCGCCGGGTCTTTGAGCCGCTTTTTGAAGCGCTTGAGTTGTTCTTCCTTGCTGATGTGAAGAAAGAACTTGAGCACATGGGTGTTGTTGTCGGCGAGCAATTTCTCGAAGGCATTGATGGCCTCGTAGCGCTTCGACCAGACTGCCTCGGGCACCAGGTCATGAACCCGCGCTACCAGCACGTCTTCATAGTGAGAGCGGTTAAAAATAACCACTTCACCGCGGCCCGGGGCCGCCTTGTGCGCCCGCCACAGAAAGTCATGTGACGCCTCCTCAGGCGTCGGGACCTTGAACGCCTGCACCCTGCAGCCCTGAGGGTTCATATAGTTCATTACGTGACGGATTGTGCCGTCCTTGCCCCCGGTGTCCATGGCCTGCAGGCAGATCAGCAGGCCGCGCCGGCTCTCGGCGTACAGCATATACTGAAGCTCGGCAAGCCGCCGAGCGTAGTGGTCGATTTCCGAGTGGGCTTTTGATTTGTCCTCGTGGTCTCCCTTGTACGTGGTATCGATTTCGGAGAGCGTCAGGGCGTGGCCCGGTGTGATGCGGTGTCTGTCGGTAAAGGTCATGATTCGGCCCCTCGATTTTCTGATTCGACAAATGGAATCCCTATGGTAGCCAGTTTGCCCCGCTTGATCACATTTTACGGCCCCGCCATCCAAAGCGGCGTGTGTGTGATGTAAGCGCCGGCGGGATTTATCTAAGTTGAAAAGGCAGCATGAAAACCGGACAATAGTATTAAAGTTATCGAATATTAAATTGATTCAGTCGGTTGGCGGTCCATCTGTCTGAATTCATGGCAAGTGAAGGAAATAACCATGGGCAGGCAATATTCAGAAATACCGGACAAGCTGCAGCGCTTTATCGCCGAGCAGAAGATATTTTTTGTCGCCACGGCCGGCGCGAAAGGGCGGGTCAATGTCTCTCCAAAGGGCATGGACTCCCTGCGCGTCCTCAACGGCAACCGTGTGGTATGGCTGAGTGTAACGGGAAGTGGAAATGAAACATCAGCACATGTTCAGGAAAATTCACGGATGACATTGATGTTCTGCGCCTTTCACGGCAATCCGATGATCCTGCGGCTTTACGGACAGGCGCGAGTGATCTACATGAACGACCCGGAGTGGGACGCTCTGTACGCACTGTTCGATCCCCTGCCGGGTACGCGCCAGATATTCGATTTATCCGTGGACCTGGTTCAGACATCCTGCGGCATGGGTGTCCCGCTGTATGAGTATACCGGTGACCGCGATGACCTGCGTGCGTGGGCGGTGAAGAAGGGACAGGCTGGCCTGGAAAAATACTGGGAGGAAAAGAATCAAATCAGCCTCGACGGCAAGCAAACGCATATCTTGGAAAAGAACCTGTAGTGGCCGCCGCAACATCAATGGCATGATTTACGCTCACATCAGTTAATGCCTCGGTGGTCGGCCTGCCGATGTCATGAACGCCCAGGGCAGGTTCTGTATGTGCCCGCTCTTGATGCACGGAAATTTGAATTACTGAATCCATGAAGACGATACGGGAATACCTGCGTCACGAGTCTGCCGGTGGTGTCCTGTTGTTATTCGCTGCCATAGCCGCCATGGTGATTGTGAATTCGCCAGCCAAGCCCCTCTACGATGCGCTGTTGAGCGTCATTGTCGAGATCAGGATCGGTGATTTCGGAATCGCCAAGCCGCTCCTGCTGTGGGTCAACGACGGGCTCATGGCCATGTTCTTTTTCCTCGTGGGCCTGGAGATCAAGCGCGAGGTGCTGCGCGGCGAGCTTTCCAATCCCGCCCGGGTGGGTCTTCCGGTGATCGCCGCGGCGGGCGGTATGCTGGCGCCCGCGGCGATCTATACCCTCATTAATCATGATCATGCCGATGCCATGAACGGGTGGGCCATCCCCTGCGCCACGGATATCGCGTTCTCATTGGGTGTTCTGGCATTGTTGGGACGGCGTGTCCCGCGCGGTCTCAAGCTGTTTCTTTTGACATTGGCCATTGCGGATGACCTGGGCATAATTGTCGTTATCGCGGTTTATTACACATCAGAGCTGTCGTTTACGTCGCTGGGGGTAGCCGCTGCGGCGTTGGCGGTGCTGTATTTCATGAATCGCAGGGGCGTGATGAATATCACCCCGTACCTCATCGTCGGTCTGGTGCTGTGGACGGCGGTGTTGAAGTCCGGTGTCCATGCCACATTGGCCGGGGTGTTGCTGGCGTTCTTTATCCCTCTGCGAACGCCCGCCGGTCTCCAGGTGTCCCCTTTGGAGCAGCTGGAGCATGACCTTCAGCCAACGGTCGCCTATGGCATACTCCCGCTGTTTGCATTCGCAAATACGGGTGTTTCGCTGCAGGGAATGTCAGTTCTATCCTTGCTGCAGCCTGTGCCTTTGGGTATCGCCATGGGCCTGTTTTTGGGGAAGCAGGCCGGTGTCTTTGGCCTATCTTGGGCGGCGGTGAGGCTGGGTGTCGCGAAGCTGCCGCAGGGCGTGAGCTGGCTGCAGATGTATGGCGTGGCATTGCTGTGTGGTATAGGATTTACCATGAGTCTGTTCGTCAGTTCGCTGGCGTTTGAACAGGTCGGCTCGAGCCATGCCGTGGACGACAGGCTCGGAATTCTGTGCGGGTCGTTGTTATCCGCCGTCGTGGGTTATATTGTGCTTCGCGTTTCTCTGAAAGATAGGTGGCACCGACAGGGGTAGCATAGATATGCGGTGCGGTACTGCGCTGCAGTGGACGTTAGTGATTTTGGAATGATCAGGAAATGAGTGTTGAAAAATTGATGACCCGTCAACTGGTGACCGTGGAGCTAGATGATACTCTACGCACCGTACAGGATATCTTCACCCATGCAAAGTTTCATCACCTGCTGGTGATCGAGGAGGGACGGCTATACGGCGTGTTGTCCGACCGGGATTTGCTCAAGGCCATCAGCCCGCGGATCGCAACCGCGTCGGAGACTGAGAAAGACAGGGCGTCACTGAACAAGAAGGTGCACCAGATCATGACCCGTAAGCCGGTGGTGGTGAAGCCGCAGGACAGTATCTATGATGCCATTGAATTGATCAATAAACACGGTGTTGCCTGCCTGCCGGTAGTCGATGACGAAAACCGTCCGGTGGGCATTCTGACGTGGCGCGACATCATCCGGGCGTTGGGGACGAAAAGAGTACAATAGGCTGCACAGGGCGGGTATGTTGGAGAGAACGCGTTGGCATCGGGGCGGCGTGGAATTCGAATGCATTATGAGGTGATCAGGAGAATCCGCGATGAGTGATTCAGGCATCAGTCGCTATCCGGGCGCAAAAACCGATGTGTCCTGGGACGGGCGGTTGTGTATACACATGGGTGAGTGCGTCAGGGCCAAGGGTGAGTTGTTCGTCGCCGGGCGCCAGCCGTGGTGTCAGCCCGACCTGGTGAGTGTCAAAGAGACCAGAGAGGTGGTGGAGCGCTGTCCCAGCGGTGCATTGGCATACGATGCCAAGGGTGGGCGTCGCAATGAAGCGGCCGCGAAAAAGAACACCGTGACCGTGACCAGCAACGGGCCGCTATATGTCCGCGGGAGACTTGAGATTGACGGCGCGATCGACGACATGCCCGGGGTTGCATTCCGTGCGGCGCTGTGCCGTTGTGGTCATTCCGCCAACAAACCCTTCTGCGACGGCAGTCACGATAAGGCGCAATTCAAGGATCCCGGCGCGGTAGGGGAGACGGGTGACGGCTATAAGAAACAGGGCGGCAGGTTATGCATCAAGCCGTCCGCGAACGGCCCGCTGGTGTTATCCGGAAACGTGTCGATCCGATCCGCCAGCGGACGCGTGGCCTGGAGGGGGACGAATGTCGCGCTGTGTCGCTGTGGCGGCTCGAAGAATAAACCTTTCTGCGACGGCAGCCATAAGGAGATTGGATTCGTAGGTGATTGAACAACCCGCATATTCTGATATCAGCTTGGTGCCGATGCGAAGTAGGCTGGGAGTCTGTTTATGGAAAATCTAATGCGTTTGCTCTATGTGAGTAAGGCGAACAGCGATATATCGGATGATGAGATCGGGGACATCCTCACCGTATCGCGGCGTCGCAACGAAGAAGATAAGATTACCGGTGTGCTGGGTTATGGCCAGAGCTACTTTACACAGATCATCGAGGGCCCCGACGAGAAACTGCTGCGCCTTTATCTGCGCATCCTCGGCGATTCGCGCCACCGCGACTGCCTTCTGCTCTATATCGCGCCGGCAAAAGAGCGCTTGTTCGAACAGTGGTCCATGGGTTTCGTGGACAAGGTCGATCCCGATGCCTTGGATTTCGGTGAAATTGCCAAGCTGCGCACGGAGCCGGCGGGCAAGCAACGTGCACTGCTGGTCATGGATGCGATGATGATACGCCTTCACAAGCACAAGTAGCCGATGTAATCCGGCGACCTCGCGTGTTTCTTTATGTCCAGCGATGCTAAATTTATTGGTGTCATCTCCGATACCCATGGCTTGGTGCGGGATGCAGCCCTGTGTGCCCTGAAAGGCAGTGAGCTCATATTGCATGCCGGGGATATCGGCGGTCCGGATGTGCTGACACGGCTGCAAACCGTCGCTCCGGTGGTGGCGGTGCATGGGAATGTCGACAGTGGGGCTTGGTGCCGTGACCTGGCGGCGTGCGAGACCGTGGCAGTTTGCGGCGTCACAATTTATCTGCTGCACAATATTTCTGAACTGGACCTTGATCCGCGTGGGCGTTTCGATGCGGTGGTTTTCGGTCACTCCCACAAACCCTGCAATGAGCTCAAAGAGGGGGTGCTGTACTTCAATCCCGCCAGTGCGGGGCCGCGTCGGTTCCGATTGCCGGTTGCCGTAGGCCGGCTGTGGCGCCGGGACGGGCGTATCCAGGGAGAAATCATCACACTAACAGGATGTTGAAAAAGTCCCTCCCTGGCCTTTTTCAACCCGCTGCGCCGCGGTACACGCCCGCGGCTTGCTCCGAAAACCAAACACTTAGGTGTTCGGTTTTCGAGCGACGCATCCCTGCGCCGCCTTAGCAAGGTGTTTTTCAACACTCTGCTAAGGGTGTGAGACCGGGGTTGGGTCACGTGGCCTCGAGCCAACGTACCTCCATGCAAGGGATATAGCCTTACCATTGCTGTGTGTATACGCGGGCATGCGCCATTTTTTTTCGTCCCATAATAAAGAATCCGCGTCGATTTCAGATATATGTCATAGAGACTCAGGGTCCCGCAATACGTGGGGAAACCATTAAATGCATATCTCAGGACGGCGGGTGTGTGATGGATAGGAAATACTTTACCGAGTTATCGTGCGGTCAGTGTGTTCATGGCGCGGGATTGGATTTTGATTTCAGCTTTGCATTTCAGCCCATCGTCGATTTCGATTCTCGAAGTGTATGGTCATATGAGGCGCTGGTGCGTGGGTTGAATAATGAGCCCGCGTCGTCCATCCTCGGCCGCCTGACGGACGAGAACCGCTATCGATTCGATCAAAGCTGTCGTGTCAAGACGGTGCAGCTGGCCGCGAAGCTGGAAATGACCTGTAATCTCAATATCAATTTCTTTCCCAACGCTGTCTATCGGCCCGAGCTGTGCATCCGCACGACACTGGAGGCCGCGCGTGTGCACGGGTTTCCAATTGAGCGGATTATCTTTGAGATTACTGAAGGGGAGGAAGTCACCGATCATGCCCACTTGATCGGCATCATCGAAGAATATCGGCGACTTGGATTCAGGACCGCCATCGATGATTTCGGCGCCGGCTACGCAGGACTGAATCTGCTTGCCGAATATCAGGCGGATTACATCAAGCTCGACCTGAAATTGATCAGGGATATCGACAAAAGACCTGCAAAACAGGCCATCGTGGAGGGCATTGTCCAAGTGTGTAAAAAGCTCTCTGTGACTGTATTGGCCGAGGGAGTCGAGACACGGGAGGAGCTGGCATATTTACGCACATTGGGTATCAGCCTGTTTCAGGGATATTATTTCGCAAAGCCGGCGTTCGAGACCCTGGCGTCAGTTCCAGATCACCTGTTTGATTTGGATGTAATGCACCCCGTCTCTGAGCCGGAACAGGTGGTGTAAATCAGCCGACTGGTTGATGGACCTGGTTGCCGCGGTCGTTCTGCCTGACAACCGCTGCCGGGCAAAATACGAATCTCGAAACATAATCGGGCCCGATGGTAGAATCCCCTGGTGTCATACAAGGGGTAACAGCAATGCCGCATTATCGAGATATCCTCGCGGTGGTCAGCGCCTTGCCCGCAGAGGTTGACGGTTTATCCGTGAGGCAGCCCCTGCCGCGAGGCGGCATGAGTTACCTGGACCCGTTTCTTTTGCTGCATCATATGGGTCCGGTCCATTTTCCGGGCGGCCAACGTCCCCAGGAATACGGCTTTGTACCCCACCCTCACCGGGGCTTTGAGGCGGTTACCTTTGTCTACCAGGGCGGGGTCCACCACCGCGATTCACGTGGTAACGATCACGTGGTCCACGCCGGCGGCGTCCAATGGCTGACAGCGGGCATGGGCATCGTGCACAGTGAGCGGCCGCCACGGGAGCTGGTGGAAAGCGGTGGTGATCAGGAGATTATTCAGCTATGGGTTAATCTCCCAGCGAGAGACAAGTGGATACAGCCGCGCTACCAGGGTTTCGACGGTGCGGATATTCCCCGCGTTACGTTCGACGATGGCCGCGTGACCGTTCAGGTGGTGGCGGGTAAGTTCGAGGGTGTCGCCGGGCCGGTGGCGACCCGCACATCGGTATTGGCTTTGAATGCCGAGTTTCACAGCGGCGGCCGTTACAGCTATCTTCCGCCCGATGGGCACACTGCATTCATATACCTCCTCGACGGGCACTGCCTCATTAATGAAGAGAAGGAAGCGCAGGGGGAGCAGCTGGTGCGCTTCGGAATGGACGGCGGTGGTATATCGATGGAGGCGCGGAAAAATACCCGGGTACTTATTATGGCCGGTGAGCCGTTGCATGAACATGCGGTACGGTCCGGTCCCTATGTCATGAACTCCGAGACTGAAATTCTCGAGGCGGTGCGCGACGCCCAGATGGGCCGTATGGGCGTGCTGATAGAGGAGTTCTGATTGTCTGTCGGTCGCTTCACAAACTTGTGTCGTGACGGCTTTGTGATATCACCAGCAGGGAACGGTCAAAGGATATGCGTATCTGGGACGTCCATCCGGGATATTTGAATGATCTGAGTCTGCTTGGGGAGCATCGTGAACTACACGGCATCGTTTCCATCATCATCAATAACAAGCAGGGTTATTCCCGGCACCCGGAGACGCTGCGGTGGAAAGGATGCGGCTGGGCCCTGGCCAGGCGGCATAGAACACTCAGCGCGGAAATGGCACTGAGGGGTTTTGTTGATAAGACGCCGGTGCGATTGCGCGCCAATCCCGGGAATTGGCCTGAAGACTACATTGATTCACCGCAGCGCCAGTTCGGGCTCCTGGCGGAGAAGTACCGTCATAAGGCGGCGGGACGTATCCCCTTGCCGGTCAATGCACAGGCCCTGTGGGCGCAGCACAAATACTCCGTCATGGCCCGCGACCTCCA
>CAYXAX010000055.1:0-14382 GCA_964463055.1 uncultured Gammaproteobacteria bacterium
GGCCAAGGTCGCCAAATTTCTAAAGCTGGCCAAGATCAGTATCGACAGCGGGCGCCTGGTGTGGCCGCCCACCAGCAACGCGGTGTTCGTATACCGGTTGGCGATGGAGATCGATCCGTGCAATGAACCTGCGCGGGAGGGGTTAAGAAATGTGCTGCGGATGCTGATCGATAAGGGTCACCGGCTGCGGCAGGGCAATAATATCTCTGAACTGACCAAGCACCTGGAAATCAGCCTGCAGGCGTTTCCCCATTCCCATACCTTGCTGGCCATGCAGCGGTCATTGGGCGGCGGCGCCCAATCAGCGGCCGTGCAGTAACCACAGGGCGGTCAAGCCGAACATTGCCAGGCCGGTGACGGTCCCCAGGGCAATGGCTACGGGTCGCGAGCGTAATGCGGACTGCGGCGGGGGCGACGGGACCGATACCGTGGGCCGTGTGGTAAAGACATCCGGCCGGTTTGCGGCTACGGACTGGTCCTTGTGCGCCGTCTCCACCGCCGTGGGCCGGGGCGCGGCCACCGTTGCGTCTTCAGGGGGTTGCTCCGCTGCCGGAGCGATATCGGAGGTGTCTGTCTTCACCACCGTCGCGTCATCCGGTATCTGCTGGTCATGTTTTGACTCGTCGCCCACGCAGGATCTCCTGTGAAAGTGCCGCAGTTGTAACCACTTAGCATAGCATCTCGACACCGCTGTGCAAGTACCGGCTGTTGATTGGGAAGTGCAGAGATTGTTGAGAATTCCTTTTGCCTGCGGGAGAGCGCTGCTAGTAGGCGTAGCCTTTTGAAGCATAGGGATCAATAGACCATGCAGGTGTTGGTGAGGGGTGTTGTGAAGGAATACGTGTTTAACTCCCCCTCACCCCACCCTCTCCCTGGGAGGGAGAGGGAGATAAAGATACGCTGCATTCAAAAGGTGGTTTTCAGTCCCTTCTCCCTCTCAGGGGAGAGCGAAGCGAGGGGGGCGAAGCCGTTAGGATGAGGGGGATCAAATGAAATATATCTTCCTGGGGAGAGAGCGAAACGAAGGCGGCGCGGCTGTTAGAATCCTGGTGATCGATGGGCCACGCAGGTGTTGGCAAAGTTATTGCGAAGGGGTGGTTCTGTCATAACCCCCCCATCACACCCTCTCCCTGGGAGGGAGAGGGAAATAAATCTGAATCCCCCGGGACGTCAGTCTTTGAAACGCGCATCCCGCGTTGCTGCTGCACACCGGGTTCCCGGGCTCTTTCTCCCCATGTTCCACGGCGCTATACTGCATTCAACAGGTCCCCGGTGCCGGACCGCTCAATGAGGACTTACCCATGGAAGAATCACCTCATACAGGATCCCACGCCGGCCCCACACACGGGCAGCCCGCCCTTCAATCCCTCCCGTTGCGCATAGTGGTGGTAAGTGACTTCGGCGCGGCGGCGACCGCACCCCGGCTGATACCGGTCAGCAAGGATAATCTTAAGGATGTGTTCAAGGACTGCGCCGTCAGCGTGGCCGTGGATGTCGCCAATCTGCTGGCCAGCCGCCCGGCCAATCTGCAGCTGGATATTCCGTTCCATGCCCTGGATGACATGACGCCAAAAGGCCTGGTGAAAGATATCGACGTCCTTGCCGCGGTCAACGCGCTGTGTATAGCGTTGACCGACTATCAGGAAGGCGGCGCGCCTGCCGACACGCTGCGCGCCGCCATGGATGTATGCCGGCCCATGGATGCCCTGGCCGAGCCCATCGCCTTGTGCGAGCTGGCGCTCTCGGCGGGCGCGGCGCCCGCGCCGCGCGGCAGGCCGGACAGCGGCCGCGGCGACGGCACGCTGGACAAGATTCTGGATATGGTGGAAGCCGCGCCCGCTGAAAGCGGTACGAACGATGGCGGCGGCGCGCTGGATCGGGTAATGGGCGATATCGCCGGGGGTACGCGCCGGCCGCAGCGGTCGGCGGATCTTGATCGCGCGTTGAAGTCCATTCGCCGTACCCTGTCGGAACAAGTGAGCGCCATTCTGCAATACGCGGATTACCAGCGCATCGAGTCGGCATGGCGCGGGTTGCACTTTCTTATCCGCCGCACGGATTTTCGTGCCGGTATACGCGTGGAACTGCTGCATGCGCCGTGGGATACGCTGGTGGGAGACTTTGCCGAGGCGGTGATGGAGCCGGTCCTCGCCGGCACGGACAGCGTGGCACCGGCGCTGGTGCTGCTGGACTATCCCTTGCGACGTGAACCCGGCGAGGTGGAAACGCTGCAGGCACTGGCGGAATCGGCCGCGCGGCTGCGGGTGCCGCTGGTGTGCGCCGTCGAGCCCGCGTTTCTGGGCGTGGACAGCGGCGCCGATCTGGGCGACCTGCGTTATGCGGGGACGCTGTTTGAGCAGCCGGAATACATCAAGTGGAACGCCCTGCGCGGTCGTGATGCCGCGCGCTGGATGGCGGTGGCCTGCAACCGGTTTCTGCTGCGTGATCCCTACCGCGCCGACCAGCGCCATGCGGCCGGTCTGCGTGAGAGTATCGACGGCGATTCAGAGTATCTGTGGGGGTCGCCGGTATGGGCAGTCGGCGCACTGGCGGCGTCAAGCTTCGCCCGCTGCGGCTGGCCCGGTGACATCAGCGGCAGTACTGCCGGGCAGCTGGACAATCTGTGCCTGCGGCCCCTGCCGGATCACCGCACGGGATCGGCCCCCGTGGAGGCCTTGCCGGGGGCGGACCGCATACAGGACATGGCCGATGTCGGACTCATGAGCCTGGCGGGCCAGGCCAATGATGACAGTGCCTATCTACTGCGCGCACCCATGCTGTACGGGCGGCCAAACGCCGTGGGCGGCCCCGGACGGCCCGATGTCAGCCTGCCCTATCAGCTTGTCGCCGCGCGTCTCAACGAATTACTGGCCCATAACCACGCGGCGCTGGCCGCCGCCGCAACGGCAAGTGATGCGCAGACCGCCGTGACGAAGGTTCTCAGCGGGGTGCTCGGCGATACGGGTCCGGGTGCGGAGATAAAGGTGACGGTTCACGGCGCCGGGGCGGACGGGGTCGCGGTTCATATCGGCCTGCGGACCGGCGGCGCCGTGCTTGGCGGTGCGAGCTTCGAATTCGAGCTGGCTTTCGACGCCTGAGGCGGCCTCAAGCCTGAGCAAGTTCCAGGAGTTCGGCCTTGAAGGCGTCGGTCACGCCGGCCAAGGCATCCACATCGATCAGCTCCTCGAACACCGGGCGCCCGGACATCTGTACCACCGTCTTGATAACCTCGTCCTGGGGCCGGAACGACGGCACATCGGCATTCAACACGATGTAGGGCAATGCGCCGGACTCATCGGATTTCTCGAAAGTCACGTGAAAGCGCAGGTCCCGCAGCAGTTCCTGCAGACCGGGGCTTTTGTCCACCAGCATCCACATGGTCAGGCTGTAGATGAGGAATTCCTTGATCTCCTCGGGACGGGTTTGCTCGCCCTTAACCCGGTCCTCCAGCAACCGTGATAAGTCATAGGCACTGCTGTAATTGAGCACCCAGCGCACCGGGGACGACATACTGATACGGCTCTGGACGTCGGGGATGCTATAGAGGTATTCCCAGGGATATACCACGGGCTTGTTGGCGATACTGGGCAACGGTGTGCTGAGCTTTGAGCTCAGGTTGAAGGTGTCGCGGCTGATCTGCTTGTAGAGTTCTTCCAGGGACGCAAAGTTCTTGTCATCGCCCGGCACCTTGTCGTTGAAGGCGCTCTGCATGTATTGACCGAGCACTTTGCGCGGCGCCAACAGCGGTGTGACGGTGTTGAGGTAATCATTGAGCTTGCGCTGCAGGTGCTGGGTGATCTTCTGCGAGATGTTGCGCAGATGCCCGAGTTGCTGCAGGTCGATTTCCTTTACCGGCGTCATCCCCGGTTCCCCCGATAAGTGATTGTTGTCATGGGGAATATAAACGCCGACCGGCAAAGAAGCAAGGCAAAACCCGGTTCCGCGTGCCGCGCTGGGAGGTGGCGGCGCGGGTCAGGTCAGCTGTACCACGCTGACCTCGGCATCGTCGGCGGCGGGGTTCTCGCCTACCAGCAGGCGCGCCGGGTGGCCCTCCACCTTGGCGTAATAGGACTCGGCGGGGGTAATGCGGTTCTGCACCGACCAGGCGATGTAGTCGCCCTCGCCCACCTTTGCCTGTATACCCTCGGTAGGATACTCGAGTACGGTCTTTTCCGGCAGCTGGCCGGCCGCGCCCACCGCCTGGTGGGTTATCTTGGAGTCACCGTTGGCGCCGAAGATGGCGCCGCGCCACTCCCCTTCCCGCGGTCCGATCTCGAACCACTGGCCCAGCAGGGGATGGGCGATGACGTTGAAGCGGAAGTCCAGGACGGGCAGCGCCTTGCGCCCGTGCAATGCGGCGACCAGCTTGGCTGGCCAACCCTTGTCCTTGCCGTCGGCGAATTGAAAGCCTTGCAGCAGCATCGGGACGTCCTGTGAGGATGGGGCGAAGTCCAGGCCCAGGAACCACGTGGCCAGGGGCTGCTCGCGCCCTTCGCGCAGCATGGCGGCCAGCAGCGACAGGGCATAGCGGTTATTCACCGCATCCAGGTCGGCGCGGCGCCCCGCCACCAGCCAGCCGTCGGCGCTGGCCGGATCCAGGAGCTGTCCGGCGAGTTCGGTCCACGCCATCTTTTCCAGGTTGTCCACCCAAGGTGCCCCGGTGGGTTCGATGCCGTAACGCGCCAGTGTGGCCAGGGTGTCGTTGGGCGCCAGACCGCTCGCCTCGTCCGGCATCCACGTGACCCACACCTTGCGTTTAGCCATGGTGATTCTCCCCGTTCGTCATCAATCCCAGTGATTTTTCATAGTACCCCGAATACCCGCCGCGGGCCAGCACGCCGCTAAGGTATTGGTCGTTTTAAATACCCCTTTCACTCCTGGTCTCTCCCTCCAGGGAGAAGTTTACACATGAGTGAAACGTAATGATGTTGTAAAAAACATTTTTGATCCCCCTCATCCTAACGGCTTGACCCCCTCGCTTCGCTCTCCCCTGAGAGGGAGAAGGAACCAGTTACACAGATCAGGGCACAGCTCTTTTCCCCCCTCTCCCTTCCAGGGAGGGGGTCGGGGTGAGGGGGAGTTAAAGATATGCGCGCAGCGCATTCCATGGGAAGTTTTAGGTTTTCTTAACTCGGAACCCGCAACCCGAAACTCGAAACCATGGCACCCGTCAAGGTGCCAGGAGCAGTACCTTTGTTTGACTCGGCACCGCGCGCATCCCCGGGCAGTTGGTGGAGTTCTGCAGCGACATGCTGGTCAGGCGCGTCGCCGGTGATCCGCCAACCAGGACGGTGAAGGCCCCGGTGAGGTGACGCGCCGGCCCCATGACCAGTCCCGAGGCCACGCCCAGGGCGACGCCGGCGTTGTCGCCGTTGGACAGGGGGACGGTGGTGCTCATGTTGTGGGCGGGGGTTCCCATGAACAGTATATTGTAAGCCGCGGGAACGCCCATGGGACCCGCGGCGATGTTCGGATACGGTATGGGTACCGGTCCCACCGGGGTGGGGGTCAGGCACACGTCCGGGAAGCCCATGTCCATGCCCATCATCTGTGAGTTAGCAAACATGACACGCCTCCCCTCAACCCAGGTGAATCTGGTCGCCGTCGGCCTTGACCAGCTTCTCCGCCGTGACCAGCGTGTTCTTGGCGCGCAGGCTCATGGTGTGATCCGCACTGTAGTCCATCTGTCCGCAGTGGGCCTGATCCAGCTCCTCCACTTCGCGCAGACTGTTGCGGCTGCGTTGCACCAGGCGGTCGACCACGCTGCTGGCGGTGTTGGCGATGACGGACACGCTCGCGGCGCGGGTGATGATGTCACGCCCGGCGCACAGCCACTCCGAAAACACGCTGCGCCACTTCCCGGCAAACAGTGATACAACGTCAGCCTTGAGCGACAACTCCTGTTGCGCATCCAGGGAGATGCCTTTGTCCGCTGTGACGGTGAAGCGCCCGTCACTGATATGCATATCCAGATCTCCGTGGAGATGCAGCGCGGTTCCGGTGTTGGTCAGTCGCTCCAGCACGGCGATAATGAAGGCCTCATCCCCGCCGGGGGACCAAATCGCCACCCGGTCACCGGACATGGGCTGCACCAGACAGCTCACGGCGGTGCGCGCCCACAGCTCACCGTGCTGCGTATCGACGCGCCACTTGCCGTCGAACTGACCCTTGAGCGTGCCGGTGAACTGCAGCGTGGCGGCAGCGAATACTTCCTGTTCCATATTGAGTGCTTGCATGGTGTTCCCCTTATCTTCTGGTTAATAATTGGGCTGCCAGTTCTCCGCCTCCAGCAGGTCCGCGTCAGGACCCAGGACGGAGCGGCGATCGGTAAATACGGTGCCGGTGTCATTGACCTGATGAAGTTTCGCCCGTGTCAGGCGCGCCCCCGATAGGTCGGCGCGGCTCAGATCAGCGTAGGAAAAATCCGCGTAGGTCAAGTCCGCGTCACGGAAGTCCGTTTTGACGCACACCGCGTTGTGCAGGATGCACTGCTGCATGTGACTCCCCGCGGCACTGAGGTCCGTCATATCGGTGCCGACGAACAGGGCCTGGTACAGCTGCGCGCCACGAAGGTTGACGCCCTGCATGCGGGCCGTGACGAACATCGCGTTGTTCGCTATAACGCCTTCAAGGGTGGCTCCCTGAAGATTCGTGTCTTTGAAGTTGCACTGCGTCAGGTTGGCGCCCGTCAGGTCGCAGTTGGTCATGTCGGCGCCGGAGAATTGAGTCAGGGTAAAGTCCAGGTTCTTTAGGGATTGGCCGGTGAGGTTCACGCCCACCAGGGTGGCCAGCTCCATGCGTACACCCTGCAGTGATGTCTTGCTCAGGTCCGCGTTATAAAGGACGGTCTGCTTCAGGAAGTTGGATGAGAAGTCCGTGCCGGTGAGCACTACGTCGATAAGCGCTGTACGCTCCAGATTGACGCGGCAGAGGTCAGCGTTGGTGAAATCGCATTTTATGAAAGACGCGGCGGTGGCGTTGGCCGCCCCAAAGGCGGTCTGTGACAGATCACACTCGATAAATTTTGCCATATACATATTCGCGTCTATAAGACCGGTTCCACGTGAGGAACACTTGTAGGCCGTTACCCGGGTAAGGTTCACTCCGCCGAGGTCGGCTTGGTCGAAACGACAGTTGGTGAACACGCACTCCCTCATGTCGGCGCCGGCCAGCCGAACACCGGTGAAGTCGACCGCCTCAAAATTGCCTCCGCCGAGGGCGGCGCCCGCGAGATCCGTGCCGGTGAGGCTGATCTTGGTGATGTGTTCCCCGTTGTAGACCAGCTGTTCAAGTTGCTTCTTATCCATTCTGCACCTCTCGCGCCGGCAGCATCTGCGCCCGCTTCATCAATGCCTCGGAGAAATTGGTCTGTGCATCCGTACCGATGCGGGACAGGTCCATGCCGAACAGATTCGCACCGCGCAGATCCGTACCGTACAGATCGGCATGACTCATGATGCCCTTCATCAGGTTGGCCGAGACCAGGCTGGCCTGGTCCAGGCGCGTCTTTGTCCACATGGCTTCACGGGCCACGATGCGGTACAGATTGGCGCCGCGCAGATCGCATTCGCTGAAATCGGCGCGGTCGGCGACAGCGCCGGACAGGTCGCAGCCCAGGAGGCACGCGCCCCGCAGGTTTGCCTCAGTCAGGTTGCATTCCGCGAGGCCGGCGTGGTCGAGGTCGCTGTTGTCGATAAAGCGCGTCTTGACCATGGATGACTTGTGAAAGCGGGTGCCGGCGGCACGAACGCCGATCAGGGTGGCTTCTCCAAGATCCGCTCCGCTGAAATCCACGCCGCGGATGTCGGTTTTGATGAAATTGCAGTTCTTAAGAGAGGCGCCGGCCAAACGCACACCGCGCAGGTCGTTCTCGATGAACGACAACCGATCCATCTGCGCACCGGACAGGTCGGTGTCATCGAACACCGTCTCCATGAGATTTGCCCGATGAAGCAGCGCCTCTCGCATACTGACTTTGGCCAGGCGCGCCTTGGCCAGGATAACCCCGCTGAGGTCGGCGCCGTCGAGCTGTGCTTCATGCAGGTCAGCGGCGCCAAGATTAGCCCCCTGCAGACTGGCGCCGGTCAGGGTGGTGCCGCGCAGGGTCGCGTGGGCAAGAACGGCGCGCTTCAGGTTGGCACCCGACAGGCCGGTTCCCTCGAGCCGGGCACTCTCCATTAAAGCCCCCTCAAGGTTGGCGCCCGAAAGGTCCAGGCCCGACAGGTCCACGCCGGTGAGGTTCCAGCCCGCCATGGATTCGCCTCGTCCGTGGGCGGCCACGACTGCCGTCCGCGCTGCCGCAAGTTTTTCCGCCTCCATGGCGTCCGCCGGGTTCTGGTGATGGGCCGAGATCACGTAGGCCTCAAGGAGTTTTTCCTCAGCCTCCTTCCACTGGCGCAGATTTTCCGGATCCCGGTAGATCTGATCGATGTGGTCGGCGGATTTCCCGCGTTTTCGAATTTTGTCCGCCTTCTCCCGAAGTTCGCTCACCATGGCGTCCGCGCTGAACGCGGGCGGTCCCTTGGGACCGGTGTTTTGTGCGTCGGAAGTTTCGCCATCGTCCACACCGCCGGCCTGCTTGGTCGCTTCCTGGCGTCGCTTCAGCTCCGCTTCCGCATTAAGACGCATTTCTTGCACTTCCTGTTTCTTCTTCGCCACGTATTCGGGCAGTTCCGAGAGGCTGGGTAGAGGTTCCTCCGGGGGCAAGGGGGATGGTCCGTATTTGTCCGGGTCCAGACCTTGACTCACGACTGCGTCCCGTGACTGCTGAATTTCCCGTTCAACTTTGCGGCGTTGATTTTTCTGGAGCAATCCATCACGACCGGCCGGCGTGATGGCGACATCCTTCTCGACGCGACTGATGCCTTCGGGTGCCAGGTCCTGGTCACGCAGGCCGTACAGGTATCCCCGTTTCTTGTCGAGCCGCTGCTGCAGCACCTGATGGTAGTGCTCGTAGGGCCTGGACTGTCCATGCCGCTCCGCGGCGATCACGATCTGCGCCACGTCGGCGGCGTCGTATTCTCCGACATTAGTGCTGCCCTGATAGATCAGGAAAACGCGTTTCGCGTGGGGGATGAACCAGCAGGTAGTGAGGCGCAGAGGAACTTCCTCGAATGTCTCATTATCACCGGACTTGCGGTTGACGAAGCTGCGGGCTAACACACCCGGCAGACGCCCTTCCACCACCGGTTCAGTAGGGTGCATATTGTCGAAGCGATACTCCTCGTCGCCGCTGAATGGAGACGGCTGTTGTTGGTCTGCGGCGGTCAGGTTGAAAAATGTCCAGTCGATGTCGCGGGCATAGCCGGGAAAGTCATTCTTGAGCCAGTCATCGTCATAGGTCCCTACCTTGTTGGCGCGTTGCGGCCACATCTGGTCAATGATGCCGAAACTGGTCGGTTCGGGTTTGTGATCGGGGTGGGTGACGAGCTGTTCCGGGTGCTCCAGATTAGGCAGCGGCTTGACCTTCACCCCGTTGATGTCAACGGTGTCAAAGCCTTTCCCCAAGGGGTTGCGGGCATAGTCTGGTCCACCGAAGGCGCGGGACCAGTCCAGCGGCATCTCCGTAAATGGCTGCGGGTCGGTTGCTCTGGTCCCGTTCCAGTAGCGGTCACCGAAGACAAAAAGTTCCTTGCGTACTGCCCCTGCTTGGGCCGCCACGCGGCATGCCGGCTGCGGTTTGGCATCCGGCGTATAGGCATTGCCCGTTACCAGGAACTCCGCCGCAGACTTGGGAATGCATACGTCCAGGGCTGCATCCTTGCCCAGTGTCTCCGCGGCGAACTTCCACATATCGACCTCCGAAAGCAGGGCCGCTTCTTTCTGCAGCGGAACGAAGGCGATCACCGAAATTCCCAGCTGATACCGGCGCCGGAATTCATAGGGGCGGGTCAGCAGGCTCAGGCATTGGGGTTTTATGACTTTCATCGAACTGATTGGCGCCTTATTGATTCAGCAATGCGATGTACGTCGGCTGCTTGGGATCGTATTTGACATGAATTACCGCACCGGGTTGAAGCTTGGATAAGGTGTTGTGGGAGACGATTGTTATGATCTCCGCTTGATACGATTCGCCACTTTCCGGTTTAACTTCCAGCGTCAACCTGACCTTCGGCTTGCCGAAGTACCGGGTTCCGGTGTCCTTTGCTTCTTTGACAACGGCCGTGGCGGATATCCCCTCTTTGAGTATCCGTTGGCTCCTGTAGTGCCTTATGATATCCGGTATGAACGAGGCCGCGACACCGATCACGATAAGCAGCGCAACGACCGCTGATATGGTTACAGCGAGGTTAACATAAGGATGCTTGAGCATGTCGATTTGTCCTTTGCTCGCTCGGTGTAACTATAGAAATAAGTGGAGCAACGCCTGCTTCAACGTGAGCTCCGAGTTTTCGACCTCGGCCTCCTTTTCCTTGACCGTAACTCCCCACTCTTTGATGACCACCGGCTTCTGCTCCAAGACAAACCCGCCCAGGTCGATCTTCAGCATTTCATGGGCTATGGCAACTCCGACGTATTCGAACTTCGCAACGATTTGCTCACTTACAAATCCAACCATCTCCCATTTGACACCCAACATCTCCTTTTTTGAGACGGCTTTCTCAAAGAAATCCCCGGTATGCACTTCCAAACCCAAGGGCGCATTGACGGAGACCCCATTCGTCGTGGAGTCAAGGGATATTTCCCCCGTGGTGGAGTCAATTTCGATCTTTCCGTTTACCGCGGCTGTCCCGGCTTTAAGCTCGAGCGTGCCCGTAGTCGTAGTAATCTCAACGCCTGTTGAGGCCGTCATATCTATCGAACCTGTATCCGCGGATACTTCAATATTCCCTTTATCAGCAGTAACTTCGATATTTCCTTTCTCCACGGACACTTCCATGTTCCCATCCGTAACGGTTTGGGTAAAGTCTCCCTTGATGGTGTCGGTTCTTTCTCCGCCGACGGTAATCTCGTGATCGTTACCGATTTCCTCCTTCATATCCTTTTGAGCATGAATGTAGATCTCCTCATTGTCCTTCTTGTCCTCGAGGCGGATCTCGTTGAATCCCCCGCCGCCCTTGGATGAGTTGGACTTGAGCGTGCTCTTGGTCTTTTCATCCGGGAGCTTGTACGGCGGCCGGTTGGTGCCGTGGTAGATGCGTCCGGTGATGACGGGATGGTCGGGATCACCCTCCAGGAAGTCGACGATGACTTCATGACCGATGCGGGGGATGAGCAGCGTACCCCAACCGGCGCCGGCCCAGGCCTGGCTGACGCGCACCCAGCACGAACTGTTCTCGTCGCCCTTGCCCAGGCGGTCCCAGTGAAACTTGACTTTGACGCGGCCGAACTCATCTGTATAAATCTCTTCGCCATTTGGCCCCACGACGATGGCCGTCTGGGGACCATCCACCCGAGGCTTGTGGCCCTTGTTCCCGGAGCGGTACACCACGTCGATGGGGATGCACATGAAATTATTGCTGTAGTGCGCCCCTTCGTTTGCGCTCTCTTCCTCGAGGGCCTGCGGCTCCTTGCCTTCATGGACCAATGTGGCGATAAGATAGCCTTGGTTGAAGCTGCTTCGCGGGTGTTTGTCCAGGGTAAACTTGTGACCGGGTATCAGCCGCGGACAGGCGGTGGTGCCGCTGGCGCGTTTGCGCTCCACCATCAACTCTTCCATCCTGATCTGCCGCACGGTCTTGCCGCGGTCCGGTTCCTCGTAGTTCCCCGGATAGTCATAAACAGCAAGGTCAGCGAATTTGTCATCGCCCTTGGCGACCTCCAGATTGGAGCCGGGCTTCTTGAAGTTGAAGTCCCGCAATACCACCTCGCCGGATGATACCCCTTCCGCATAGCGGAACTTTGATGCGTGCTCCTTATCAGAAACGTTTCCGGTGGGGGGGACGAAGGGAACGGTATCGTTGCCCGGGATCACGCCGTAGGCTGATGTACTGTCGCCGATCACCAGGGTGTGCTTCTGATCGTCGTGTTTGAAGTAGTAGAAGATGCCTTCTTCCGCCATGAGACGTTCAATAAAAGCCAGATCCGTCTCCCGGTACTGTACGCAGTATTCGCGCTTTGGGTAACTCTGGTCCAGGGAGATGTTGTAGTCCTCCTGGGTGAGGTTTGCCCCTTTGAGCACTTCTTCAATGATGTCCTGAACGTTTTTGTCCTGAAAGATCCGGCAGTCCCGGCGCTTTTCCAGCCACCACAATTTCGGTACCAGGAGTGCGTGGTAATGGGTGAGCCGATGCCCCTGATCACCCTGCTCGAAGCGCTGTACGATACCGTGTACGTAGCGCGTCTCGTCCTGACCTTCGATGGTGATGACCGCCTCCTGATTGACCACGCCGGCGAAGTCGATTTCGGGGTCGTCGCTGACCAGATCCAGTTCAAACTGGAACAGCTGCGACATGCCCTCTTGACCGCGGAACGCGGCGACGCGGAGTTCAGCATCAAGGTTTTTGACTTCAAAACCGAATTTTGCAGTATTCGCTGTTGGTGTGGCCACTGGACTGATCTCTCATTTAATGTTTAGGTTACATTGTAAGTCATAAGCTGTCGCTCTGCGGTCCCGCCGTGACTGCATCCCAGGGCGGGACCGCCGTCGCTTATGCCTTGCCGCGCCAGTCGTCCTCGCCTTCCTTGCCCATGATCTCGTGACGCCAGTGAATGCGGCGATAGCGGAACGACACCCACTCCATGTGTTCCTGGAACTTGTTGTGCTCGTCCAGGCAGTTGGGCATGTGGGGCTCGATGGCCGTGCACACGGCGCCTTCGATCTCCACGGTGTAGTAATGCTGTTCGTCGCCCTCGGGCGAGATGCGGAACCACTTGATGGAGCCCTTGAGCTGCTCCCCGGAGCACAGGGCATTCAGCAGCAGCGGAGAGGCGCCGTCGTATTGCTTGAGGATTCTTACTTCCTTGTGCAGACGCTTGCCGGTGGGCGCCCCGCTCTGCACGTCGGTGGGCTGGATGATCTGGTGCTCGTAGCCTTGCACCATGATCTCATCCTCATGGCCGCTGCGGGATTTTCCGCCGATGCTGTCCTGACCGCCCGCGCCCTGGGAAATGTTGCCTTGCTTCTGGCCCTCAAGGGACATGTATGCTGGAACTGGCATGTGAGTAACTCCTCTGTTAAGACCTCAGCTTCCTCGCGTCTGCTTTGGCGGTGATTGTGTTGTCGTCAATCTTGTATTCCATGATCCGTGCCAGCTGCTCGATATGTGCCGTTAAAGCCGGGCAACATGCTGTTTTATCGACACAATAAAAATTTCCTCCGCCATATTCCACGTATGTTTCAGGATGACAATGTGTGCGGAAAATCGCGCACGTCGAGATATGAATGTGCAACTTCCACACACGATATTTAACGCCAAGGCGCCTCTGTAAAAGCGATGTCTGAATATTTCGTTCGCTCGAGTGCAGCGTAGCCGAGACGCGGCATTGAGCGCCGCTAATATAGGAAATAATATGGATTTTTATTAAATAAAATCAATTGGATAAAAAGTATTTTTGATGCTTTACAGGAGAGTTTTGGGCGGATCAAAAACGGGAGAAATTGACTGGTGGGTGACATCGATGTTGTCGGTGTAGGATCCAGGATTGAATCCTAGAGGTCTATAACGATTGATAACCGGGATGTCGGCATCGCCCCCCATCCCGGTGCATCAAACTACAAACAGTGGATTGCCTCCTAGCCGCGGCTACGCCCGCACCGGACGGCGCGGGCGTAGTGGACTACTTGCCGGCGGCCTTCCAGTCGTCCTCGCCTTCCTTGCCCATGATGTCATGGCGCCAGTGGATCTTGCGATAGCGGAAGGATACCCACTCCATGTGCTCCTGGAACTTGTTGTTCTCGTCCAGGCAGTTGGGCATGTGGGGCTCGATGGAGGTGCATACGGCACCGTCGATCTCCACGGTGTAATAGTGCTGCTCGTCGCCCTGGGGGGAGATGCGGAACCACTTGATGGTCCCCTTGAGCTGCTCGCCGGTGGTCAGTGCGTTGAGCAGCAGCGGTGAGGAGCCGTCGAACTGCTTGAGGATACGGACCTCTTTGTGCATACGCTTGCCGGTGGGCGCCCCGCTCTGCACGTCGGTGGGCTGGATGATCTGGTGCTCGTATCCCTGTACCATGATCTCGTCTTCGTGGCCTTCGCGGGACTTGCCGCCGATGCTGTCGCCGTTGCCCGCGCCCGTCGTGATACTGCCTTGACGATCACCCTCGATGGTCATATATGCTGGAACTGGCATCTGAGTCTCTCCTCTGTTATCGCCTTGTCACAATGTGGTGTTTTGGCGGTTGTTAATTTGGTTGACGTTTATTGTTTTACAGGAACTGTGCCAAGCGTTTAGGCAAGCTGAAAAATTAATATAATCGATTGAATGTGATGCATATTATTT
>CAYXAX010000056.1:0-13982 GCA_964463055.1 uncultured Gammaproteobacteria bacterium
GGATGAATATCAGAAACCCTATCTGAAAGGCCGTCTTCAATTCACTGGTCACGAATGCCGGCACCAGCGACATGAAAGGAACGTTGTCCACGGAATCGACCGTGTCATGACCGGACAGGTGCATGAACATGTTCAAATCCGATTCCCGCGTTTGTGCCAGCATAAATTTCCGAAATGGCGCGGATGCCTTCTCCACAGCCTGCACGGCGCTGATCTGATCATTCATGTAGGGCTTTACCGCCTGCTGATACGTCGTGTCGAACACCGGCGCCATGATGAAAAAGGTCAGGAACAGGGCCAGACCGATCAGTGTCTGGCTGGTGGGTGTCTGAGCAGTACCCAAGGCTTGCCTCAGAATGGCCAGAACGATAATGATTCGGGTAAACGACGTCATCATCATCAACGCCGCCGGCAGCAGTGTCAGCGCCGTCATCAGGGCGAGAATCTGTATGGTGACGGAGTAGGTCTGCCCACCGCCAGGTGTGGTGGTTACCGAAATGGCGTCGATCCCCGGCTGGGCCAATGCGTGCTGGCATGGCAGCAGTAATAGCGCGAAAATGATAAAGCGACCAGCCATGTTCATCCCGATTTCAAAAGCGATGCAAAAATGTGTTTTTTGGGCGCAGCCTCTTCGCCGCCTTTCACGGCGACGGCCGGCACGCGGCCATCGAGGGTATGGAGCATCTGCACCCGTCCCGGCGCCACGCCGAGCAGTAATTGGCGATCCTCCACCTGGATCAGGACAACACGCTCGCGCGGACCGACCGACAGGCCGCCCACCACCTTCAGAGAGGTGTTGGCCGCAGACTGAAACCGCCCGTAGCGGCGCAGGAACCACGCCAGTGCAAAAATAGTGACCACGACCGCGAGCAGACCCAGGGTGACCTGTATCAGGCTGCCGATGGATAATGGCTCGGCGGCACCCAAGGTATGATTTTTCTGCGCGGCGGTCTCCGCGGCCGGCACCATGGGAGACCACAGTGCGGAACAGATCAGCAGGGCCGATACGAACACCTGGAACAGGCGGTTCATCGCCGTGCGGGGCGTCGACTGGACATATGAATCGGACATTCTCATTGCCGTCAGGTCATCCATGTCCGGACTATTTAAGCTTCTTGACCCGTTCGGCGGCGCTGATTACGTCAGTCAGGCGCACGCCGAATTTGTCATTCACGACCACCACCTCGCCATGAGCGATTAGGGTACCATTGACGAATATGTCCATTGGCTCACCGGCCAGGCGGTTCAATTCCACCACCGACCCCTGATTCAGCTTAAGCAGATTCCTGATGCTGATCTTGGCCCTGCCGATCTCAACGCTGAGGTTGACCGGTATATCAAGAATCATGTCCATGTTTTTATCGCCTTCCGGGTCGACAGTTCCATCATCTTTCAGGTTTTGAAACTGGGCACGCGCCATATCGCTTACGCCCGGGCCCTGAGATGCCTTTCCAGAGGCTGTCTGTTGTGCGTCCATCTGTTCCGCCCTCTCTTCAACCACTGTGTCCTGATCCGTTTCAGAGTCATCACTCATATCGCTTTCTCCTCATAACCTGTTAACTGAGGGGGTAGTTCCGAATAAACCTTTTGCTCGACCTTCATGGCGAGTTTGTTCTTTGAAACGCCGTAACGCCCGCGAAATATCGGTATATCCTCTATGGAAGCCGTTACCAGCCCCGGCAGCTCCATGGGGACGACATCGCCCGGCTTCAGCTTCAGCAAGTCACTGACGCTGATCTCGACATCCGCCAAGGGGCAGCACAGCTCAACCTCAGCCTCCTTGATCTCCTCTTTCAGAGATACGGTCCACCGCACATCCGTCTCGACCCGGTCGCTTTGAACACCGGCGTCCAGGATTTCGCGTATGGGCTCGACCATCGAATAAGGCATGGTGATATGGCAATCTCCGCCACCGCCCTCGAGCTCGATATGAAAGGTCGATACCACAATCACCTCACTGGGACTCACGATATTGGCGAAGTGGGGATTGACCTCCATTTGCTGAAACTCGAGATCCATGGGTATTACCGGGTTCCACGCCTCCTTGAGGTCCTTGAAGAGGCGCCCCAGCATCATGCTGATGATGCGCTGTTCGGTCGGCGTGAACTCCCTGCCCTCGATGCGGGTGTGATAGCGCCCATCACCGCCGAAAAAATTGTCCACCATGATATAAACAAGCTTTGGATCAAAGACGATCAGGCCGGTGCCGCGCAGGGGTTTGAACTTGACGAGATTAAGGCTCGTCGGGACGAACAGACTGTGAACATATTCCGCAAATTTCAGCATCTGAACTCCGCCCACGGCGATCTCCGGCGAGCGTCGCAGCATGTTGAAGAGGCTTATTCTGAAATAGCGCGCAAAGCGTTCATTCACCATCTCGAGCGTCGGCATGCGGCCGCGCACGATGCGGTCCTGACTGTTGAAGTCATAGGCATGGATGCCTTCAATATCTGAAGCATCGTCTTCCGTCTCGACGTCACCGCTGGAAACGCCGTGAAGGAGCGCGTCGATTTCGTCCTGACTGAGGAGGTCGTTTATCGGCATGGCTTATTGCATCACAAAGCTTGTGAAATAGACGTCTTCAACGCCGCTTTTTCCCGTGCGCTCTTTGATGATTTTCTGAATCTCCTCAAGACACTGCTGGCGCAGGTGCTGTTTACCCTGAAGTGAAAAAAGTGTCTTGGCGTCCTGGCTGCTCAACAGCATGACCAGGTTGTTGCGGATAACCGGCAAGTGCTTTTTCACCGCGTCGATCACATCGGGGCTATAGGCCATCACGTCCATGGTGATCTGCAAAAACCGCATCTGGTTCTGATCGGCGAAATTCACTACAAACGGCGGATCGATGGGAAAATAGAGCGCTTCCCTGGTCTCTTCCTTGCCCTTGCCCCCTTCCTTGTCCTTGGCCTTTTCACCGCTGCTGGACGAAGCACTCAACAGGTGGGAACCGGTGAAATACAGTGTGCCGCCGATGCCGCCCCCGAGAAGGAGTAACACGCCGAAAACGATCATCAGGATCTTCATCATGGAGGATTTCTTCTTAGGCGCCCCGGCGGAACCCTTGCCCTCATCCTCATCATCCAACTCTCTTGCCAGATCAACCATTGCTCGACTTCCCTTATGCTGGTTGGCGGTTAAACCCACACAAGGGTTAGCAAGACATATGCCACTGGGTTAGCGAATATTAATCCATTAAAAACAATGAATTAAAATTTATGATTTGAGCACGCCGAGGGTTTGACTGAAGAATAGCCACGGAATGGCGGTTTTATGACGCCCTGTTGGCAATATTCAGGAAATGACTGATAGACATAAAGACAAAGGCCTTCGATGGAGGCCTTATGCGAAGATAGGCGAATTGCGCGGCCTGGCGAATGAGCGTGCCGCTGCCGGCGAATGCCGGGTCATGGATATTACCAATCTTGATCCGGGGTGCGATTTCGAATTTCACCCAGGGGAAACACCGGCGCGTCGTCGGCGCATTTCTTCTGAAACGGGAAGCTAGGCGAAATAGTCCACCAATCCGGTGGGCAGCATGGATAGCGTCGACGTTGGCATGTCAGCCCCCCCCGGCGAGGCTTGCCCGCCTCCCAGACCCGGGTCGCCTGAGGAGCCTCCGCCGCTGCCGGTGTCGGCACCGGCCGTCTGTCGGCCCATGGAGGAGTTATCCGACACATCGACGTTGACAAGGTTAACCCCGCCCTCACCAAACATCTCACGCAGTTTTGGCAATGCGGACTCGACGGCCTCGCGCACCACGCCGTGGTGGGAAATGAAGTTGACGTTGGCCTGGTCATGATTGAACGTAATGCGCACCTCCAGCGGTCCCAACTGCGGTGGATTCAGCTTGATGGAGGCAACCTGCACGTCGTGCTTGGCCATCCACAGTACATTCTGACTCAAAGCCTGATCCCATCCCGGCTGATTCATGGGCACGGAGACAGACATCGGCTGGGTCGCGGCGGCAGCCGGGGCGGCCGTCCCGGGCTGGCTCAGCAATGCGGAGAGAAACTGGCTGGGGTTATTGGAAGACGCGGCCGATCCGGAGGCCGTCGACAAGGGTGCGCTTTGCACACCGCGCAACCCCGCCCCCGCGAGCTCTTTTTCCAATGAAGCCAGTCGTTGCGGCGTTATCGATGTACCAAACAGCTTGCTGATAATATCAGCAGCGCCAATATTGCCATCCGTGGCGTTTGCATCTCCCTGAACGAGAACCGGGGTGTGTTGCGTGGTTGATTGGGGGTTGTTCAGCACCTGGGTCAATATCTGCCGGAGGTAAGCCGCTTCCTGCAGCTGTGTGGCGTTGGCGGCGGACGGCTGCTGTTGCAGCTGCGAGGGATCCTGCTGGACCTTGCTGGTGTCGTGTCCGCCCTGGGTCAGTGAATTCAACAACTGACTCAGTGACTCGGTGCCGGGCTGGGCGGTGCTCACCTGACCCTTTTGGCCCGCGGCAGACACCTGCACCTGCCCGCCCCCGCCCGATTTCGGGTCGGCGGCGAGAATGCCGCTGTTGACCAGTGCCTGCAGCAGCGCCATCAATTCCGGCGACAGTGCCTGTGCGCCGGTCTTGTCGTCATGATTTTGCAGTGTCGCCAGAGACGATTTATCGAGCTTTATCCCGCCCTTCTGGATCAGGCCAATGAGTTGATCCAGGGTCAATGAGGCCGGCAAGTCCTTGCCGCCCTGTTCGGACAACGCGGGGAACAACTGCCTCAGCGCGGCAATGAGCTGACTGCGCTGTCCACCCTGATCAGGTACGGATTGCAGAATGGAGGAAAAGCTCTGTCCGGCTTCCTGGGCGCCGTTGGCGCCGGGTGTCAATCCGCCGCTGCTGCCTTGCGGCAGGGATTTGAGGCTGCCGGCAATGGTCAAAGGTAATGATATCGTCACGGGTGTCCTTTTACATATCAGCAGGACGTCACATGTCCCGATCATGTAAAGGCAAATTGCGTGCCACGTCATTCATGCGCGGGCGGCGGCGTCACCGCATCGTCCCTGGCGCTGGGGCGTGGATTCACAAAATAGCGCGGTCCCGATCTGCCCCTGCAGCGGCGAAACTGCCTGTCTAACCCACCTCCTCCTTTGTAGTGGCGCCGCGTGTCTGCGCTCGTTCATCGTTTTGCTGCTGCTCGCGCCGTTCGTGTCTGGCGGCCTCGCGGCTGCGGTGATGGGCGACGGCCTTGTCCAGAGACTTATGCCTGGCCCGCGCATCACTCCAGAGGCTGTTCTTCTGATCGTATTCCTCCTGTACGCGCTCCACCACCTCGGCCTGCATGGCAATTACCTCGTCCAGCCTGGCAAGGAAGGTCCTATAGCGCTGCAAGGCCGCAACCTCCATGCCCGAGCGCCCCGTGGTATAGAGTTTATTATCATATTCCTGGCGGTAGGCCATGAGGTCGTCCAGCCGCGCGCGCTGCGCATCCAATCGCCGCTGACACTCGCTCATTAACCGCGCCGCGCTGTGTTCATCGTCTTTGGCCAGCTTTGCCAGTGGTTTCAGTCGCTGTGATTTGGTCATGGAGTAGCCCGCGCGCTAGAAATGAAAACCGCGTATGCGCATTACGCCCCCGGCAAAAGCGCCTGTAATTCCCGGAGACTCTGATCGAAATTGATGGGCTGGTTCATGCCCTGCTGCATAAAATCCAGCAGGCGGGGATGATATTCCACCGCCTCGTCGAGGCGGGCGTCATTGCCCGGGTGATAGGCACCGACGCTGATCAGGTCACGGTTCTGGCGATATTTTGCATAGAGGTGGCGGAAACGCTGTACGAGTTTCTGATGATCCGGCTTGGTAATCTGCGTCATCGCGCGACTGATGGACGCCTCCACATCGATGGCGGGGTAGACGCCCGCCTCGGCCAACTCCCGGGACAGCACCACATGGCCGTCGAGGATGGCGCGCGCGGCGTCGCCGACGGGGTCGTATTGCTCGTCTTCCTCCGTCAACACGGTATAGAACGCGGTAATCGAACCACCGTTTTTGTCTCCGTTTCCGGTGCGCTCCACCAGTTCCGGCAGCTTGGCGAACACCGACGGGGGATAGCCCTTGGTCGCCGGCGGCTCACCGACGGCAAGGGCGATCTCGCGTTGGGCCTGTGCGAAACGCGTCAGGGAGTCCATCAACAGTAACACCTGTTTTCCCTGATCGCGGTAATATTCGGCGATACTGGTGGCGAGCATGGCGCCGTGCAGGCGCAGCAACGGCGGGTCATTGGCCGGTGTCGCCACCACCACGGCACGCTGCATACCGTGCGTGCCGAGGATGTTTTCGATGAATTCCTTGACTTCCCGCCCGCGCTCGCCGATCAAGCCGACCACGATCACGTCGGCGCTGGTAAAGCGCGTCATCATGCCGAGCAGGACACTCTTACCCACGCCGCTGCCGGCAAACAGCCCCATGCGCTGTCCCCGTCCCACGGTAAACAAGGTGTTGATGGTGCGTATACCCACATCCAGGGGCTTGTCTATGCCGCCGCGCTTCATGGGATTGATGGGACGCCCGGTCAGCGGCATGCGTGTCGAGTGCATTACCCTGCCCTTGCCGTCCAGCGGGACACCCCTGCCATCGAGCACTCGCCCCAGCAGACCGTCACCAACCACCGCCTCGCATACCCGCCCGGTGGGGATCACCCGCGAGTTGGGCATCAAGCCGCGGATATCCCCGGTGGGCATGAGATAGGTCTTGTCCCCTGAAAATCCCACCGCCTCGGCCTCGATGGACGACCCGTCCACCCCGCGCACCAGGCACTGGCCGCCGATGGCGACCTGGCAGCCGACGGCCTCCAGGGTGAGGCCGACCATGCGCGTCAGCCTGCCCTCCACGACCAATGACGGCGGGTGCTCCATGCGCTGAAGACAGTGCTGCAGGCGCTGCCGCCAGCGTTCGCTGGACGGCGTTTCATGCAATGGGTTCATCGGTCTCCCGTTCCCCGCCGATCAGTGATGCGACGATGGCCGAATAACGGGCCTCCACGGTGGCATCGATCTGGGATGTGTCGGTCACCACCCGGCAGCCGCCGCGCGTCATAACCGGTGTCTCCACGATCTGCCATGACTGCCCGCCGTCATCCAGCGACAGCGCCTCGCGCACGACGGCGGCGTCTTCGGGGTGCAGTTCCAGGCGCACGTTGCGGGTCGCCATGGGCAGTTGGCCCACGGCGTCCCTGATAATAGCGATAATCTGGGCCGGATCGGTCTTGAGCTCGCGTCTGACCATATGCCTGGAAATGGCGGCCACCAGCTTGACCAGGTCTTCAATCACCTGCTCATCCAGGTTGGCAAGTGGTGCTGCGAGCGACTCGAGTATGTTGTGCAGTCGCTCCTTCTGTATTTTGAGCTCAGACTGCCCGGCGGCAAGGCCGTCCTTGCGCCCCTGGGCAAAGCCTTCCTCGTAGGCCTGCTTGTGTATCTGCTGCAATTCCCCCACGGTGATAAACCCGCCGCCGGCGCCGGACGAGAATGCATTGCCGCCCACGTCGGGCAGCTGCAGCAGCTGGCACGCGCTGAGGTCTTCGCTGGCGATAACCCTAGACATACTCTTCCGCACCCTTGCCGCCGAGGATTATGTCGCCGGACTCGGCCATGCGCCGCGCGATGGCCAGAATTTCCTTCTGCGCCGCTTCCATTTCGCTGACCTTCACGGGGCCCTTGGCCTCCAGGTCATCGCGCAGCATTTCCGCGGCGCGCTTGGACATGTTCTTGAATATCTTCTCCTTGACCGCGTCATCGGCGCCCTTGAGGGACAATACCAGGGTATCGGAAGACACCTCGCGCAGCAGCGCCTGGACCCCGCGGTCGTCCACTTCGGCGAGATCGTCGAACACGAACATGAGGTCTTGCATCTTCTCCCCCAGTTCGACATCGATCTCCTTCACCGATTCGAGTATGGCGCCCTCGACGGCTGCATCCATGAGATTGAGGATATTGGCGGCGGTCTTGATGCCGCCGACATTGGAGGATTTGACATTCACATTGCCGATGAACTGGCGCTCCATGATCTCATTCAACTCCTGCAGGGCTGACGGGTGTATGGTATCCAGGGATGCAATGCGCAGCACAATTTCCACCCGGGTCCGATCCGGGAGCAGCGACAACACTTCCGCCGCCACGTCGTTGTCCAGATAGGCCAGCACCACCGACATGATCTGCGGATGCTCCAGACGTATCACCTCGGCGATGGCGCGCGGATCCATCCACTTCAATTGCTCCAGGCCGCTGGCGCTGCTGCCCAGCAATATCCTGTCGATGATGCTGCCCGCCTTCTCCTCGCCGAGCGCCTTGACCAGTACGTTGCGGATATATTCCTGGGCGCCCACACCCAAGGCTGTCTGATTATCAACGGTGGTGCAAAAATCGGCCAGGACGGTGCCGACCTTCTCTTTATCGATGCTGGCCATGGAGGCGATGGCGGCACTGACCTTATGAACCTCCCTGGGCTCCATGTGCTTGAGGACCTGCGCGGCCTCCTGCTCACCCAGGCTCATCAACAGGATCGCCGCCCTCTCGGCGCCGTTGGAGGACGCGGGCGGTTGGCCTTTTGGTTCAGGCATCGTTACCCACCCAATTCTTCACCACCTGGGCGACCACCTTGGGGTCCTGGGACGCCAGGGCCTTGGCCTTGTTCAGATTGCTGTCGTAATCCTGGGACGGTGCGGCGAGGCGTCCCTGCCCTTGGCCCGCCAACTGGCCGGCGTTGCCGCCGGCGGACATTTCGTAGGCATACGGCTCGGGCATCACCTTGCCCTTTACCACCAACTCACGCAGCACGGGGCGCAGCACACCAAAGGCGAGGAACAGTATCAGGGCCGCCGCGGCACCCGTCTTGAGCGCCTCCCATACCCACGGCTTCTGAAAGAACGAAGGCTCGGGCAGCGGTTCCGGCGCCGGCGGGACGCTGAACGGGACGTTGATGACGCTGACACTGTCACCGCGCTCGGCGTCGAAACCGACGGCGTCCTTCACCAGGCCGGTAAAGCGGTCCAGTTCCTGCTGGGTCAACGGCCGGCTCTGGGCCTGGCCGTTGCTGTCCACCGTGGTCATATTGTCCAGGACCACGGCCACCGACAGGCGGCGTACCGATCCGCTCGGCAGGCGGGTATGACTGATGACGCGGTCCAGTTCGTAGTTACGGATGGAACGGCTGGTGGTATTCACCGGCGCCTGGGTCTGTGTACCGTTCTGCCCTGCGGCCTGAGCGCCGGCGGCACCCTTGCCAGTGGCCGGGGGTTGATTGGACAGCGCCCCGGGCACGCCCTGGGGCTCGGCGGCACCGACGGTCTTCTGTTCGGTGGTCTGTTCGCTGCGTATGGCCGGCAGATCCGGATTATAGGTCTCCTTGGTCTGATCGATGGCGGTGAAATCCAGATCGGCGGACACCTGGGCACGCACCTTGCCCACGCCCATGACGGGGCTCAGCAGGTCCTCGATACGATGCTCGTAGTCCTGCTGCACCTTGTGCTGGTACTCGAATTGGCTCGAGCTCAGGGCCATGTCGCCCGAGGAGTTGGGGGATGTGAGCAACGTCCCCTTCTCGTCGATGACCGTTACGCGGTCGGGGTCCAGGTTCGGCACGCTGGAGGACACCAGGTGGGTAATCGCCGCCACTTGCCCGTCGTCCAGGCTGCGCCCGGCATAGAGCACCACCATGACGGAGGCGGAGGGCTTCTTGCGGTTGCGGATGAAGCTCGGCTGGGCCGGTATCGCCAGGTGAATGCGCGCGGTCTTGACGTTGTCCAGTGACGAGATGGTGCGCGCCAGTTCCCCTTCGAGGGCGCGGTGATAGCGCGCCGTCTCGATGAATTGGCTGGTACCGAAGCCGCTTTCCTTATCCAGCATCTCAAAGCCGATACCGGAGCCCTTGGGCAGTCCCTGCGCCGCTAGCTTCATGCGCACTTCATGGACGCTGTCGCCGGGGACCATCACGGTGCCGCTCCTGTCATTGATTTTGTACTGCACACCATCCTTCTGCAGCTGATCGGCGATCTGCGCCGCATCGGTATCCGTCAGATTGCTGAACAATACCTGATAGGTAGGTGTCTGTGACCACATCACCACCCACACCCCGAGGGCGACGCTGGCGGCCAGCCCGGCCATCATGCCGAGCTGCCTGAACACCGACAGCCTGCCTAATCCACGCAGCTGCAATGCCATATCATCTGTTTTCACGAGGGCCATGTGACTTCCTATCTATAGGTGTGGGCAGAGGTGGGTCCGTTGTCACCGATTACATGGGCATGTTCATGATGTCTTGATAGGCGCTGACCAGTTTATTACGCACTTCGGTCATGGCCTGGAACGAGACGTTGGCCTTTTGCAGCGCCACCATCACCTCAACCAGACTGGTGTTCGGGTCGCCGGTCTCGAATGATGTCTCCAGCGAATCCGCCTTGGTCTGTATATCGTTGACATGGTCAATGGCGCCTTTCAGCAGCGCCCCGAAGTCCGTCTTGACGGACGACGGCCCCGTGGCCTTGAAATCGGTCTTGGCCATGTCGGCCATGGACTTCAACTGGGCAAGCAGATCACTGGCATCGACTTTTTCCATGGTCATTTCTCCAAACAGTAAACGGTGTCACCACATCCCCGGATGCGAGGCGCGGCTCATACGCCTTCCATGCCGACGCCGCGCGGGATGGATATACCGGCCTCGCGCATGCGTGCCAGCTTGTATCTCAGCGTGCGCTGACTGATACCGAGCTTCTCCGCAGCCGCCTTGCGGCTGCCCATGCCGGCCCTCAGCGCCTCCAGAATCAGTTTGTGTTCATGGCTCTTCAAACCGCCGCCCAGATCGGCGTCGTTCGGGGCCGCGTGAACGACGCTAATACCGGACCCCGCCGCCACGGATACAGGCTCTTTGGCCGCATCGGATTCAATGACTTCGAAATTCAGGTCCTGCGCCTGGATCTCATCACCACGCTGCAGAATCAGGGCACGCTGTATCACGTTGTCCAACTCCCGGACATTGCCGGGCCAGCTGTGGCTGATCAACCTGCCGCATGCCTCCGCGGTTAGCGTGGGGATAACCCTTCCCCACGATTGGGCGTGGCGCCGCAGCAACATCTCCGCCAAGGGCAGGATGTCTTTACTGCGACTGCGCAGCGGCGGCAGGTGCAGCGGGAAGACATTAAGGCGGTAAAACAGGTCTTCCCTGAACCGGCCTGCCGCGACCTCTTCACGCAGTACGCGGTTGGACGTGGCGAACACCCGCACATCCAGTTGAATCAGCTTGCGACCACCGAGGCGCTCTACCTCGCGCTCCTGCAGGACCCGCAGAAGTTTGGCCTGCAGTCCCAGGTTCATCTCCGAAATCTCGTCCAGCAGCAGGGTGCCGCCCTGGGCCTGTTCGAATTTTCCCGGGCTGGCGCTGTAGGCACCGGTAAACGCGCCTTTTTCATAACCGAACAGCGTGGCCTCCAGCATATTGTCGGGGATGGCGGCGCAGTTGATGGCCACGAACGGCTGCCCGGCGCGCTTGGATTGTTTATGAACATATCGTGCCAAGACCTCTTTCCCCACACCGCTCTCACCGGTGATTATCACCGTGGAGTCGCTGTCCGCCACGCGCCGCGCCAACTCCATCACCTGACAGCTGCGTTCGTCCACCGCCGTCATGTCGCACGGCGCCTGCTCCGGCTGTACATACCGGCCCACCATCTCGGTCAGCACCGCCGCCTCGAAAGGTTTCACGAGATAGTTCGCAGCGCCGTCATGCATGGACTCCACCGCCTTTTCGATGGTCCCGTAGGCGGTCATGAGGATCACCGGCAGTTCCGGGCGACGCGCCTTGATGTGCCGCAGCAGGACATGCCCGTCCATGGGCTTCATCTGTACATCGCTGAGGGTCAGGGCGACGCGCCGGTCGGCGAGCACGTCCAGGGCTGACCTGCCGTCACTGGCCGTGACCACTGTGTAACCGGCCAGCTCCAGGGTTTTTGACATGGCGTCCCGTAGAGACGGATCGTCTTCGACCACGAGGATCACACGCTCTGACATTACATTTCCCCTCTGCTTGCATTAATAGAATGATTCAAATAACCCGGATGGGCCGTTATGTGCGTCACACTCTCCCGTCCCCGATCAGCCATAGCGGAACCATCGCTGTATATCATTTTCATCCGTGGAGCGGCGCTGCAGCGCGGCGGGTGCGGTATTCGCCATAACCTCGCGCATGCCCGTTTCCGAGGCGCTGTGGAACGGCAGGCGTATGGTCACGGTGGTACCGTGATTTTGCAGTGAATCGAATGTCACGGCCCCGTCATGGGCATGGACGATAGTCTGCACCACCGCCAGGCCCAGACCCGTCCCGCCTTCCCGCGTGGTGAAAAAGGGCTCGAAGATATGCTCCAAAATTTCCTGCGGGATCCCCGGACCGCGGTCCATGACCGTCAGCTCCGCAAATCTGCCACCCGTGTCGTCTTCAACCACCCGGGCCTGCAGGCGTATGGCGCACGGCTCGCTTGCGGCCACCACTCCGTCATTGGCCACGCGCCTGCGCCCGCAGCCATGGTTCATCTCGCCGCATGCTTGTATGGCATTGGTGACGAGATTCTGCAGGGCGCCAAGTAATGCGGTGTGATTGCCGCGCAGTACCGCATGACGCGACTCATCAGTGATCTCCAGGACACAGTTATGGAGCAGCAGTTGCGATTCAACGGTGTGGTGCAGTTCGTTGAGCAGTTGCGAAATATCCACGTCATCGGCACGGAAGCTGCCGCCCCTGGCAAACGACAGCATGTCGCTGACCAGGTGTTCGAGGCGGCGCAGGTTTGACAGGATCTTTTCCGAAAAGCCCTGCTTTTCCCGCAGGGTCACCGTGGTCTCATTCAGTTGAGAGGCATAGAGCAGCGCGGACGCCAGAGGCGTGCGTACCTGATGGGCCAGCGAGGCCGCCATCTCACCCATGGCCGTAAGACGCTTGTGGCGGTTGGCCACATCCTGCAGCGCACGGGTCTCGGTAATGTCGATGATCAGGACGATCTGTCCGGGCTCCGTGCCCAGTGGGCTGCGGGACATGCTGATGATGCGCCCGTCCTTGAGTGTCGCCTCCTGGTCCAGTTCGGAAAAGCGGATGAACGTGCGCTTGACCACGTCCTCCCAATGGGCGCCGATGAGCGGGCTCTGCAGCAGCGCGGCCGCCACCGGGTTGCAGTCCTGAACGACGCCTTCCCCGTCTATGACCACCACCCCCGCCGGGAGTGCGTCGAGCAGGCACTTCAGGCGGTTGGCCAGGCGCTCTTTTTCGCTAAGCTGTTGGAGGCGCTCGCTGCGTGCCGCGGCCAACTCTTCGTTGAGCTGCGCCACGCGGTTTTCCAGAACGCGGTAGGAGGACTCGAGCTGGCGGCAGACGTCGTTGAATACGTGAAACGCCTGTTCCAGATTTTCGTTATGAGTCGAACGTGACTGATCCATGCACAAATCGCCTCTTCAATGGCTGGTTATACAGATGTTTTGACACCGGTATCTTCAGCTCACGAAGAAGCAAGGTTTGTGCCTGATTACGTATACATCATAAATTCAATGGGTTACAGAATTCGCGCGGGGTAATTGTCAAAATCATGGCGTCGTCTCGGCGCGCTGCAAGCCATATTTACGTAACTTTTCCACCAAGGTGGTCCGGCGCAGGCGCAGCCGGTTGGCCGCATGGGCCACCACACCGTCGGCATCGTCCAGGGCCTGTTTGATAAGGTTGTACTCCAGATTGTTCAGGTGTTCCTTCAGGTCCAGGCCTTCCCGCGGCAGGCGCGGCGCGGCCAGGGGATCGAACTGAACCACGATATTCTTGGTGACCTCCCCGGACGCCGCGCTTTCGCCGCGGCCGGTGTCGCCGCGGTATTTTTCCGGCAGATCACCCACGTCCACCACCCCATAGGGGTACATGATGACCAGCCGCTCCACGAGATTGGACAGCTCGCGGATGTTGCCGGGCCAGCGGTACTGGCACAGGGCCCCGATGGCTGAAGCGGTCAGGCGGGTGGAACCGCGCT
>CAYXAX010000057.1:0-13968 GCA_964463055.1 uncultured Gammaproteobacteria bacterium
TATTTCGAGTCCAGCGCCATCAAGCCCTACATCATCCGCAGCGTTAAGAAAGACGCACAGCAGCACGAGCCGGAGTGGAAGCGTTCCCAGTGAAGCTGTCGGGGAGGACCCACGACGGCCTGCGCCTGGCGGGACTGATCGGCGCCCTGATACTGTTCAAGGCGTGGCTGATCCATGTCGCCGGCTTCGACCTGCATTATGAAGAGGCCCAGTACTGGACCTGGTCCCAGCACCTGGACTGGGGCTATTACTCCAAGGGACCGCTGACCGCCTGGGTTATCGCCGTGTTTACGGCGTTGTTCGGCCACGGCGAGTGGCAGGTGCGCCTGGGGGCATGGCTGTTTCAGGGCATCTTTCTGTGCATCGCCTATGCCTTCGCCCGCGACGTGTGGCAGGACCGGCGCGCCGGGTGGTGGGCGGTGGTGCTGTTGTTGACCACGCCCGTATACTTCACGCTCTACCTGGCCATGACCACCGACGCGCTGCTGCTGGTGTTCTGGACCTGGGGCTTGTGGGCGGCCTATCGCGCCCTGTACCGCGGCCGCCCGCGGGCCTGGTACGAGTTGGGTGCGGCGGTGGGGCTGGGCGCACTGGCCAAGCTCAGCATCGGACTGCTGCCGCTGTTCACCGCATTGGCGGTGTTGCTCAACCCGACCCTGCGCCGCCATCTCAAGACACCCCAGCTGTGGGGCGGACTGTTGATCATGGCCGTCATCATGAGCCCCTTGCTGTGGTGGAACGCCCGACACCAGTGGATGCTGCTGCACCACGAAATGGGGCATATTGAACCCACCACGTGGTCGTTGCTGCGGCCGCTGCGCTTTACGGCGGGGCAGTTTTTCGCGTTGTCACCGGTGATCGTCATCGCCGCCGCGACGCTGTTGTACCGGCGCCCGGCGCACCCGCCGCAGCGTTACCTGTGGTATGTCTCGGTAATCTGCATCGTGTTTTTCATTTTCAAGTCTGTCAGCGCCAAGGTGCAGCTGAACTGGCCGGCGCCGGCCTACATCGGGTTGTTCATCCTGTTCGCCGGTCACGCCGCGCGGCTGGCCGGCGAGCGGCGGCGCTGGCTGTACATCGGCATGATCTCGTCGCTGCTGCTGCTGGCCATCGCTTATTTTCCCTCCAGCATCGGCGTACCGGGCAACCGCGACCCATTCAAGGATGCCAAGCTGTGGCACGGCCCCATCCGTCAGTTGAGCCGCGAGGCCGCCGTCTTTCATCCCGAATTCATCGTCACGGATAATTACCGACTGTCCTCGGAGCTGGCCTTTTACTGGCCCCGGTCGCTGCCCGCCTATGTCACCGGGCGCAGCAACCGGCGTTTCAACCAGTTCGACATGTGGCCGGGCATCAATCACGAGGTGGGCCGTACCGGGCTGTACGTGGGAAACACCGCCGCCACGCCGCCGCAATTCGAGCGCGCCTTCGCCGCATGCACCGCCCTGACGCCGGTGGCGGCGCGCGCCGCCGACGGCACCGTGCTGCGCACCTTGTACGGCTATATTTGCACAGACTACCGGCCCATCCAGTGGCCTGAACCCACCTCGTTCTAAACCCGGGATGTTGTCCCGGGAGTTTCGGGTTACGGGTTTCGAGTTCCGCGTTAATAAACCCCATGACACTTCACTGAGTGCGCTATGCCTGCTATAAACACGCCTTTTCACTTGGAGGATTAAAAAGCAGTAAGTAGTCGGCTGAAAGCCGCTACCCTCTTAACCCGAAACTCGGAACGCGCAACCCCCGAAGGGCTTATAATCGCGTCATGACGCTCCCCTCTCTGTTTCTCAAGAAAAACGAACAGCGCCGCCTGCGCGCCGGGCATATGTGGATCTACAGCAATGAAGTGGATACCCACAAGTCACCGCTGACGGACTTCGAGGCCGGACAACAGGTCACGGTGCGCAACAGCCTCGGGGACGCTGTGGGTAACGCCTATGTCAACCCCCGCGCCCTGATCTGCGGCCGGCTGTTCAGTCGCGACCCTTCGATACGGCTGGATGCCGCGCTGCTCAGCGAGCGGCTGGGCGCCGCATTGGCCCTGCGTGAGCGTCTTTTCGACGGGCCGTATTACCGCCTTGCCTTCAGCGACGGTGACGGTCTGCCGGGACTCATCGTGGACCGCTACGATACGGTGGCGGTGGTGCAGATCACCACCGCCGGCATGGAACGCTGCAAAGCGGAAATCGTCGATGCAGTGACGCAGCTGATCGACCCGGTCGCGGTGGTGATGCGCAATGACACCGAGGCCCGCGGCCTGGAAGGCCTGGAAGATTCAGTGGAGGTTGTCGCCGGGACCTTGCCGGAGCGGGTGCTGACGGAGGAAAACGGGGCGCGTTTCGAGATCGATCCGCTGGCGGGGCAGAAGACCGGGTGGTTCTACGATCACCGTGTGAACCGATCACGCATGCAGCACTATGTGCGCGGCAGGACAGTGCTGGATGTTTTCAGCTACATCGGTGCCTGGGGCGTGGAGGCGGCACTGGCCGGCGCCCGGCAGGTGCTGTGCGTGGACAGTTCCGAAACCGCTCTGCTGCGCCTGCAGCACAACGCCGAGCGCAATCATGTGGCGCAGAAAATACAAACCCGGTGCGGCGACGCCTTCGCCGTGCTGAAGGCGCTGCATGCGGAGTCGCGGCGCTTCGATGTGATCGTCCTCGACCCGCCGGCATTCATCAAGCGCAAAAAAGACATCGCCTCGGGGACCGAGGCCTATCAGCGCCTGAATCACCAGGCCATGCGCCTGCTCAGCGACGACGGTACCTTGATTTCCTCGTCGTGTTCCTTTCACATGGCAGAGTCGGCATTACAGAATACCCTGTTGAAGGCGGCGCGGCCCGACGGACGTACCCTGCAGTTGATCGAACGGGGCCACCAGGCGCCGGACCACCCCATGCACCCGGCCATGGCCGAGAACAATTATCTCAAGACGCTGTTCATGCGCGTACTGAGCGGCCGGCCGTTTCATTGGTAAGCCCGCTCGTGTTACGCCAACTAAGGCGGAGCGGTGTTATACTTTTACACTTATGTTGAAGTATCCCCACATCGATCCCATCGCCGTCAGCCTCGGTCCGGTACAAATCCACTGGTACGGCATCATGTACCTGGTGGGCTTCGCCACCGCCTGGTGGCTGGGGCGCCTGCGCGCAAAATCTCCCCAGGCGTTGTTCACGCCGGAGCAGGTGGGTGACCTGGTGTTTTACGGTGCCCTGGGCGTGGTCATCGGCGGGCGCATCGGCTACATGCTCTTTTATAACCTGGATCACTTCATCGCCAATCCGTTGAACATTTTCAAGGTGTGGCAGGGCGGCATGTCGTTTCACGGCGGACTGCTGGGGGTGCTACTGGCCATGTGGCTTTACGGCCGGCGGCTCGGCCGCAGCTTTTTTCAGGTCACCGACTTCATCGCCCCCCTGGTCCCCGTGGGGCTCGGGGCCGGGCGTATCGGCAACTTCATCAACGGCGAACTGTGGGGCCGTGCAACGGATGTCCCGTGGGCCATGGTGTTCCCCGACCCCCGGGCGGGCGGCATCCCCCGGCATCCCTCGCAGCTCTACGAATTCATGCTGGAGGGTGTGGCGTTATTCACCATTATGTGGCTGTTCTCCCGAAAACCCCGCCCTACCATGGCGGTGTCCGCGGTATTTCTGATTTGCTATGGGACATTCCGTTTCATCGCCGAGTTCTTCCGCATGCCCGACCCGCAGTTGGGTTTCATCGCCTTTGGCTGGCTGACCATGGGTCAGTTGCTGTCTGCGCCCATGGTGCTGGCGGGCATCGCACTGTTGTGGTGGGCTTACCGGAAACGGGCCCACTCGGCGTCGACCGACACCGTCTGAGCCCGTCTCCGTCCGAAGAACCGCCACGACACCCGATATCCCCCCGGGAGTCGACATGCACCCACACTCCGATCGAGCGCCGCGGCGGCAACCGGTTAATCGTGTGAATATTTCACTTGCCTGCTCAATCCCCATACGGCAGCGGCGCCGATGAGTATGCTGATGATGACATTGTTCCATACCGCCACATTCTGGTGTGTAAAGCCCACAGTGATGGGTGATATCAATATCAGCGCTGCCAACAGCAGGTTCATCCATTCCTCCCATACATCGGGACTGAGCAGTCCGATCACGGAGATGATGATCACAGCCACGCCCAACAGCCGGGCATCGCCGGCAGCAAAGCCCGCACTGCTGTAGTCCATGATCCACGGCGATGCAAGCAACCATACGCCGAGTATCAGGTTCACCCAGTCTTGCCAGATGCTATTCTTCAGTGAATTTTCCATGATACGTCTCCTGAGCTGCATACGGTCCGAACAGCCGTCCCGGGCGGGGGGACCGGTCATGTTTGTTGTACCGCCGCATCCTTCCTGTTAAGCGGCTCGACACATCGGTTGTTTCAAGTTTGGCCAAACAGCCAGTGGAGAGTGTTTGAATCCAGGCCAATATGGCCAGGGCGGACAGACCGCATTATTGAGTTGGCAATACACCGTGAAATGGATGTATTGCGGAGAAAATAATGAGCAACGACTGTATGACCTACACCCTATGTAGACTCATGACCTGCGGCAGAGTTCACGGGCATTTATCAATCAGACTTGGCCGCATAAGTGCTTTATTAAATGCAAATACATAACCATGCCGCCGTGCGGGATATCCACCGTCTCGGGCCTGCGCCGTGCCGCACCGATGCGCGGGTCGGCATCAGCACCCACCGGCGCATAGGGGCGGGCCGATGGATGCACGCATTCTCTCAGGGCGCGCGAAAAATAATACAACTCATGCCCGACCACACCTTCGCATCACGCCGTGGCGTGTACCGCATGTATATAGACGCGTCCAGCCCCTGATTCCTTCACTGCCAAAATGGCGTATCATGGTCAAAGCGGCTTTGCCGGAGGATAACGCGCTGAGAGGGTACCGTGGTGCACACGGACCCCGGGGGTCCGTGTGCAGTGCGGCAGTGGTGTGATGACACCCGCCGCTGCCCGACATCAAAATAATTATTCATCAAACTGGAATGGTCATTATGCAACAGTATCTGGACTTAATGCGCTATGTGAAGCAGCACGGGGTTGAGAAGCACGACCGTACCGGTGTCGGGACATTGAGCACCTTCGGGTATCAGATGCGTTTTAACCTGCGCCGCGGCTTTCCCCTCGTCACGACGAAAAAAGTCCATACCAAATCGATCATCCATGAGCTGCTGTGGTTTCTGCGCGGCGACACCAACATCCACTACCTGCACGATAACAAGGTGACCATCTGGGATGAGTGGGCGGACGCCGAGGGCAACCTGGGACCGATTTACGGCGCCCAGTGGCGTGCATGGCCTAAGCCCGACGGTACCGTGCTGGATCAGATCAGTCAGGTCATCGATACCATCAAGACCAACCCCGACTCCCGGCGCCTGGTGGTCAGTGCGTGGAATGTCTCGGAACTGGACAAGATGGCCCTGCCGCCGTGTCATATCCTGTTCCAGTTCTACGTGGCCAACGGCACCTTGTCCTGCCAGCTCTATCAACGCAGTGCCGATGTCTTCCTCGGTATTCCTTTCAACATTGCCTCCTATGCCCTGCTGCTGATGATGATGGCCCAGGTGACCAATCTGCGCCCCGGGGAATTCATTCACAGCCTGGGCGACGCCCATTTGTATCTCAATCACATGGAGCAGGCTGAGCTGCAGCTGACCCGCGAGCCGCTGCCGCTGCCGGAGATGCGCCTCAATCCGGCGGTAAAATCCCTATTCGATTTTACCTACGACGACTTTCAACTCCTGGACTATCACTCGCACCCGGCCATCAAAGCGCCCATCGCCGTATGAAGGCGATGCCGCCGTGACCCACCGCCATGACAATTCCGCCGTCATCGCACTGGTAGTCGCGGCGGCGCGCAACGACGTCATCGGCAGTGACAACCGCCTGCCGTGGCGCCTGCCCGCCGACCTCAAACACTTCAAGCAGATCACCATGGGCAAGCCGGTGGTCATGGGGCGTAAAACGTTCGAATCCATCGGCCGTCCGCTGCCGGGACGCGCCAACATCATCATCACTCAGAACCGTGCGTACAACGCCCCGGGCTGCCTGGTGGTGAACTCCATCGACCAGGCCCTGGCCGCGGCCGCGGGCGGCGACGAGATCATGATCATCGGCGGGGCCACACTCTACGCGGCATGCCTGCCCTCGGCCACGCGTATCTATCTGACCCGTATTCACCACGACTTTTCCGGGGACGCCCGGTTCCCCGCCCCGGATGCCGAGCAATGGCGTGAGACCGAGCGGCGCGACTGTGCCGCCGATGACAAGAACCCCTATGCCTACAGTTTTATCGTGCTGGAACGACGGGAGCAGTGATGCGAGCCGGGAGAAACGGTCTTGGCGGGTGTATGGAGAAAGGGGGCTTGTTCCCTTAGAGCCGATCAGCCCCCGATCGCGCCCTTACCTCGCGACCGGTGGACTGTCGCCCCGCTTAATGGACAGTCAGAGATTCGGAGACGCCGGGTTTGTCGGTGCCGCTTTGGGGTGACTTGGCCTGTACCTGGGTTTTGTCTTCACCGTCATCCTCGACGGCGGACGACGACGCTACATCGTCGGCCTGCGCGATAATCTCGATTTCCGCGGCGTGGGTGTCTCCATCGGCCTCGCCATTGGCCTTGGCGCCGGCGCGCTGCACCGCCTGTTCGATCACCGAACCCGCCTGCGTCGATGACACTGCCTCCGCGGGCCTGGCCGATGCGCTTGCCACCGGTTCGCCGTTGCCGGCACTGTGAGTATCCGCGCTGCCGCCCACGGTCGGCGCAGCACTGCTCGACGGACCCTTGACGGTGGCATTTGGCGCCAGACGTTCCTTGTTTTCGTTGACATTATTACGCCGGTGTTCGATGTAACGCACCTGAGAGGGGTCCAGTTTTGCAGAGGCCAGCTGGTCCCCGCACAAATCCTGGGCGCCCTTGATCAATTGGTCATACAACGCCCGGTAGTTGGACGTCATGGCGTTGACCACATCGGCGGTCTTGGCGAAATGCTGGCTCACTTGTTGCTTATATTCCGAGGTCTGGCCGCGCAGATCATGAAGCTCTATTTCCAGCTGTTCCGCGCGCTGTAGTGATGCATTTTTGGAGCGACCGACGACAAAACCCCAGAGCATGCCGACGGCAAATACCCCCAAAATGACGAAAAATACCCATGCTTGCATTGTAATTATCCCCCCTCACGTGAATCGTGGGCTATGGAAAAGTGTTGAAAACCAAGATTACGGTGCTACCCCCAAGGCGTCAAGCACCACCGCCGGGCATGTCCCGGCTTAACCATTGGGCAAATCCACCGATACTTATCTTATTATCCCGAATGCGTCTGAATTGACTTGATTTTATGCCGACTCAGGAAGAAACATTAGAAAAGATCCTGTCCCAGATGAAACTGGTAGGCGATCTACCTATTTTCAGCGCCAGCATCAATCGGGTGCGGCAAATCAGCTCCAAACCGGACAGCGACGCCATGAAGCTGGCCAAGGAGATCATGAAAGACGCCAATCTGAGCGTCAAAGTCCTGCGTCTGGCCAATTCGCCGTTTTATAACCGTGGCCGCGGCCGTATCGGCGTGATCTCGCGGGCGGTGGTGGTGCTGGGCTTCGAGACCCTGAAAAACATCAGTCTGACCCTGAAGCTGATCGAGAGCTTCCAGCATGAGCACCCCTCCATCGACATGAGCGCCATGTTGGTCAGGTCCTATCTGTCCGCGGGCTTTGTACAGGAACTGGCGCTCAACTGCGGCGTCAAAGATGTGGAAGAGAGTTATACCTGTGCCCTGCTGCACCGCCTCGGAGAGGTTGCCGTGGCCTACTTTCTTCCCAACGAATACTCCCGGATCCAGCAACTGCAGGCGACCTCCGACACACCCACACCGGATATCCAGCACGCCATTCTGGGCACCAGCTACATCACCATCGGCCAGGCCCTGGCATCCAAGTGGGAGTTTCCCTCCACGGTGGTTCATACCATGGGCCAGTACAACGCGGAAACCGACGGCAACCGCCGGGACAAGACCCAGCTGAACCGCGCCATGGCCTCACTGGCCAACCGCATCGTCGGCTCGGTCTATGACCTGGAACAGTCCAACAACGCCGCGCCCCTGGGAACCCTGATCGAAGAACTGGCCAACCTGACCGGGGTGGGATTTGACCGGGTTCAGAACTGCCTCACGGATTCCTTTAAGCAGTCCTGTACACTGGCTGAGGAATACGGACTCAACAAGGCCAAACTCATGCCCAAGGTCAGAGAGACCGGCGATACCATGTGCGATACCCTGGCCAGGCAGTTTTCCTATTACGCCAGCGCTGATGACGTCAAAACAGAAGCGGTCCCCGCCGCCGGCGCAGCGAAGCCAGCGGCCTCGGGCCCACAGCTGGTCAGGGCCAAGACGACGCCTGCAACCGCCGCCGAATCCATCACACGCAACACCGCCGCGGCGAAAGATGACGGCGAACAGATCACCGTGGCGGCGGTCACATCCAGTTCCAACCTGGACCGTCAGCTGGAAGTCCTGCAGGAAATCACCTCGCTCATCTCGGAGGGTGCCAGCATCACCACGATCTTTACCAAGGTCGTGCAGGGATTGCACGAGGGCGTGGGGTTTGATCACGCCATGCTGTGTCTGGTGAACCGCGATCGCAGCGCCTACAGCGCGCGCATCGCCCTGGGTGAAAAAGCCGATGCGCTCAAGGAATTTTTTCAGTTTTCCATCAACATCCAGCGCGACCTGTTTTCGAAGGTCATGCTGGAAGGAAACGACATGCTGGTCAATAATGCCGCGGATATCTCCTGGCAAAGCATATTGCCAGAGGGCTTTCTGGACACCCTCGCGACGTCGAATTTCGCCATCGCGCCCATGCGCATCGACCAGCGCCCGGTGGGACTCTTCTACGTGGACAAATCCGCCATGGGGACACCGATCACCGAGGATGAATACCGTGGTTTCATTCAATTCGTCAGTCAGGCTAAACTTGCCCTGAAGATGATGGGCCGCAAGACGGCATAACGCGGGGACAAGCGTCATGATCAACCGAGACAAAAGCCAGATACATCACTACGACGACACCGCTGCACTGTTCGAAGGCGCCGCGCAGGACTGGGTGGCGCTGGCGTGCCAGGCGGTTAATGAGCGCGGCGGCTTTCATGTCGCTCTGTCGGGGGGCTCCACGCCCAAGGGGTTGTATGAGCGGCTGGCCTCAGGGATGCTCCGCGAACAGGTGGACTGGCCCCGGGTGCATATCTACTTCGGCGACGAACGCGCCGTCCCCCCGGCTCATGCCGACAGCAATTACCGCATGGCCAAGGAGGCGCTGCTGCAGCACGTGCCCATTCCCCCCACCCAGATCCATCGTCTGATGGCGGAGAGTGAAGACCTGGAGTCCACCGCCGAGGGTTACGCCCAACTGCTGGCGGGGGCGCTCCCCGCGGGTGAGAGCGGCGTTGGGCGCTTCGACCTGGTCATGCTGGGCATGGGTCCGGACGGACACGTGGCATCCCTGTTTCCCCACACCCCCGTACTCAGCGAACGCCGCCGGCTGGTGGCGCCGGTGCACGTCACCCAGCTGGACACCTGGCGCCTCACCGTGACCCTGCCGGTGATCAACAACGCCCGTCATACCATGCTGCTGGTGGCCGGTAAAAACAAGGCGCCCATCATGGGAGAAATCATGTCGGACTATCGCGGGCACCCGCGCTACCCGGTGGAGATGATCGAACCCACGGACCGCCTGGAGTGGTACGTGGATCGCGACGCGGCACCGTTCTTATAAACAGCCACAGCGAGTCTGCCCATGCAGGTACTGGCAGGTGACATCGGCGGTACGAAAACGCTGTTGCAGTTGGTGGAGGCCGACGGCGGTCGTCACCGTGTCATCGCTGAACAACGCTATGACAGTCATCAGTATGCCGACTTTCTGACCCTGGCGCGGGATTTTCTCCAGCGCGACCGGGTCGCACTACGCCCGAGCCGGGCGTGCTTCGGCATCGCCGGACCGGTGACAGAGACGCCCCGGGGACAAACGGTGGACACCACCAACCTGCCGTGGCACCTGGACAGTACGCAACTGAGCCGCGAACTCGGTATCGCCGACGTTCTGCTGATCAACGACTTCAAGGCCGTCGGCCACAGTATCGACGCCCTCGCGCCCGACGACCTGAAGCAGCTGCAGGCGGGCCGCCCGCAACCCCATGGGCCGCGCGTGGTACTGGGCGCGGGCACCGGCCTGGGCATCGCACAGCTGCTGTGGTGCGGCGCCCGCTATGAGGTATTCCCCTCCCAAGGCGGACATGCGGACTTTGCGCCCGGGAGTGAAGAGCAAGTCGCCTTGCTGCAACATCTATCCGCACGGCACGACCACGTGACGTGGGAACACGTGCTGTCGGGCGCCGGCCTGGTGCGCATCTATGAATTTCTCGTGGACACCGGCCGCGCCGGCGGGACGAATCTGTTGGCGCGGCGCCACGAAGATCAGGACCCGGCGGCACTGATATCCGCGGCCGGCCTGGCGGACCGCGACCATGGCGCCCGCCACGCCCTGGAGATCTTCGCCGACGTCTACGCCGCCCAGGCCGGCAATCTGGCCCTGGTCAACCTGGCCTACGGCGGTGTGTACATCGCCGGCGGTATCGCGCCCAAGATTATCGCGATGCTGAACACGGACCGCTTTCGCCGCATTTTCGCCGACAAAGCCAAGATGGGCGATCTGTTACGCGACATGCCCGTGGCGGTGATCATGAATGAACAAGCCGGCCTGCGCGGCGCGGTACAGGCGGCACTGCACTTGTAACGGCCGAAGCCAACGTGGAGAATGACCCGCAGAGTTACGCCCGATGAGCCATCCCCATGGAAAATGAAGACAGCTATTCCATTGACGTAGAAGTGGAGGCGAAGTACATCGCCGAGCAATCGGCCCCGGCGCTGCGTCGCTATGTATTCGCCTACACCATCACCATCCATAACACCGGCTCGGTGGGCGCACGCCTGCTGACCCGCCACTGGCACATCAAGGACGCCGACGGCCGCATCCAGGAGGTCCACGGCGAGGGGGTGGTGGGCGTGCAACCCCATATCATGCCCGGCGAGGCCTTTCAGTACAGCAGCGGCGCCATGCTCGAGACCTCGGTGGGTACCATGCAGGGGCAATACGATATGGTGGCCGATGACGGTGAGGAATTCAGCGCCGAGATCCCCGCCTTCGTACTGTCCATTCCCCACACGCTTCACTAAGCACCTGGGCGCCGCCCGAACAGCCATGTCAGTTACGCGGTGGTGCGTTTTCGAGGGCGGCCCACTGCCCGATACGTCATCACTGGTGAGCCGTCCATCACCATGACGCGATACCCGCTGCGCCTGAGCTACACGGTCATCGCGCCGGTGTATGACCTGGTGGTGGACCACGCCACCCGCGCGGCGCGCCGGCGCAGTATCGAAGGGTTGGGGGATGTGTCGAGACAGGGGGTATTGCTGGTGGGCATCGGCACCGGCCTGGACATCCCGCTGCTGCCCCCTGCCGAACAATACGTCGGGGTTGATTTGACCCATGCCATGCTGATGCGCGCCCGCGCCCGCGACCGTGGTGTGCTGCTCCATCAGGGTGACGCCATGGCCCTGCCTTATGCCGATGCCGCTTTCGACAGCGTCATCCTGCACCTGATCCTGGCGGTGGTACCGCAACCGGCACGGGCGCTGGGCGAGGCCCTGCGGGTGCTCAAGCCCGGCGGTCAGGCGGCGGTGTTCGACAAGTTTTTAAAGCCGGGCCAGCGCGCGCCCCTGCGCCGCCTGGTCAGCCCCGTGCTGGGCCGGCTGGCCACCCGCACCGACGTGGTCTTCGAGGAGGTATTGACGGGCTGTCCCGGTGCCGCCGTCATCAACGACCAACCCGCCCTGGCCGGCGGCTGGTTCCGCAGCATTCTTCTACAGAAGATGTAAATGGGATGGATGTTTTCGTGAAGGGTATAGAGTGCGCCATGCGCACTCACAAAAACTCGAAACTCGAAACACCTGGACGTGTAATTACACGTCCAGGTTCGCCACTTCCAGGGCGTTGCGCTCGATGAATTCGCGGCGTGGCTCCACCTGGTCGCCCATGAGGGTGGTGAAGATGTCGTCGGCCGCCACCGCATCCTCGATCTGCACCTGCAGCAGGCGTCGTGATTCTATGTTCATGGTGGTCTCGGCCAGCTGGTCGGGGTTCATCTCGCCCAGGCCTTTGTAGCGCTGGATCTGCTGCCCGCGCTTGCCTTCCTCCAGCAGCCAGTCCACCGCTTCTTCGAAGGTGCCCACCGGCTGACGACGTTCGCCACGCTTGATCGCCGCCTCCTGACCCATCAACCCTTCCAGCTTCTTGCCTAGTTCGGACATGGTTCTGTACTCACCGGAGCTGAAAAACTCGGCGTTGAATTCATACGGCGCGGGAATGCCATGGGTGATCTCCGTGACGATGCCGCGACACGGCATGTTAGGGGCTTCCTGCCTGATGGCTACCTCATACCGGGTACTGCCGCTAGCATTGGCGTTGAGGCGTTTTTCGTATTCGGTGAACCACGCACTGGCGGCGGCGTTGTCCTGCATGTCGGCCTCGGTGAGGGGCGACATGTAAATCATCTTGTTCAGCATGTACGTGGGATAACGCCGGGACAGGCGCTTGATGGTGGCGCGCACCGCGAGAAAATCCTTCATCAGGGCCTCCAGCGTGTCACCGGTAATGGGGGCGGCATCCGACTGCACATACAGCTCCGCACCTTGCAGCGCGGATTCCAACAGGTAACTGCTCAGCGCCATTTCGTCTTTGAGGTAGCGCTCTTCCTTACCGCGCTTGATCTTGAACAGCGGCGGCTGGGCGATGTACAAGTAGCCGCGCTCGATGAGCTCGGGCATCTGACGATAAAAGAACGTCAGCAGCAGGGTGCGGATGTGGGAGCCGTCCACGTCCGCATCAGTCATGATGATCACGCGGTGATAGCGCACCTTGTCCGGGTTGTACTCCTCGCGCCCGATGCCGCAGCCCAGGGCGGTGATCAGGGTGCCGATCTCCGCCGACGACAGCATCTTGTCGAAGCGCGCCTTTTCCACGTTGAGGATCTTGCCCTTGAGGGGCAGCACCGCCTGGAACACCCGGTCGCGGCCCTGCTTGGCCGAGCCACCGGCGGAATCACCCTCGACGATGAACAGTTCGGACTTGGCGGGCTCTTTTTCCTGGCAGTCGGCCAGCTTGCCGGGCAGACCGGCCACATCCAACAGCCCCTTGCGCCGGGTCATCTCACGGGCCTTGCGTGCGGCCTCGCGGGCCCGTGCGGCGTCCACCACCTTTTCCGTGATGGTGCGCGCATCTGACGGATTTTCAAGGAAAAATTCCTGAAGCTTCTCGGCCATGGTGGACTCCACCACGGGCTTGACCTCGGAGGACACCAGCTTGTCCTTGGTCTGGGACGAGAATTTCGGATCCGGCACCTTCACCGACAGCACCGCCGTCAAGCCCTCACGGGCGTCGTCACCACTGGGGGCGACCTTGGCGCGCTTGGCGGCGCCCTGTTTTTCGATGTACTGGTTGATGGTGCGGGTCAGGGCGCCACGGAAACCCGCCAGGTGGGTGCCGCCGTCGCTCTGGGGAATGTTGTTGGTAAAGCAGAAGATGTTCTCCTGGTAGGAGTCATTCCACTGCAGGGCGACCTCCACGGTGATCCGGTCCCGCTCCGCGCTGTAATGGAAAACCTTCTTATGAATCGGGGTCTTATTGCGATTCAAGTGCTCCACGAAGGCGCGGATGCCGCCCGCGTACTGAAACACGTCCTTCTTGTCGCTGCGTTCGTCGTGCAGGGCGATGCGGATCCCGGCATTGAGGAAGGAGACCTCGCGCAGGCGCTTGGCCAGGATGTCATAGTGAAATTCGATGTTCTTGAACACCTCGGCGCTGGGCTTGAAGCGGATCTCGGTGCCGG
>CAYXAX010000058.1:0-13827 GCA_964463055.1 uncultured Gammaproteobacteria bacterium
GCGCCGGCATCGAAGCTGGCTCGGGCGATATCATCCTTCCATGCCGCATTGGCGGTGATCATGATGGTGGGGATATCCACCCACTCGCTGTGTGAGCGCAGGTAGCGGCACACCTCGTAACCGTCCATCTTCGGCATCATGACATCGAGCAGGACGATATCCACGTCGCTTACGCCGTCTTTGATGCTTTCCCGCATGAGGTCCAGCGCTTCGGGACCGCTCTGGGCCGATACGGTATTGGTAAAGCCGCTCTTTTCGAGCATGGCCTTGACCAGATCGATATTGTCGAGGGTGTCGTCCACGATGAGGATGCGCATGCGACGCAGCGCCTCAAGGTTCAGTGGGCTCACGGAGACGTAGTCCAGATCGCTGATGGCCGGGTTGTTATGGCGGGGAGCGGGTGTCGCGGCGTTTTCCGGCTTATTGACAATATATGACATGGCGTGTGCGCTATTGCCCGAATTATGGATTATATGAACAGCCGTTTTTATCGGCGAGTCCTGGTACCGCAACATGAAACCAGATGCCCGACAGGCGCAACCACAGCCCCATTACAGGTGATGCATCACTCTTCATTATAACGGCAATCTGGGAGGAGACTTTAAATAGTATGGTCAGGCCAGAGAGCCTGTCGCTGCTCCAGGTGGCATGAAAAATGCCAATAATATTCATGCGCTTAATGATGGTCAAGGCATCCATGCCCGAGGCGGTCAGCCGCTGCCGCAGTGCCGGCGTACCCGGCGGGTGAGCGGGTTGCCGGGTACTCGATGGGAATCATGTGGCATGTGAAGTGCATATATTGCGTATGCAGTCAGGGTATCGCCACGGTCATCGGCCGATGCCGCAGGGTATTGAGATCGCTTATCCGTATCTTTGAGTAATACATTGATTTTGAAAAATATAAGAAATGCATCGAGTTTTCAACTTGTTTATGCCGCGGGCGGGGTTTATGACCGCCGGTGTATTGACGCGGTAGGGTTCCGGTAATTCACTTGGATGCCGACCATGCCCAGATCACAGCTGTGGTATACACGCCGGGGTAAGGAGATACGCGGCCCGTTTCATGGGGGCCTGATACAGCGCTATATTCTGCTGGGCCGGCTGCGTGCCTCCGACGAGGTCAGCAGTGACAAGGAGGTGTGGACGCCCATTTCACAAATGCCGGATCTCATTCCCCAGGTCATGCAGGCGGATCTGGAAGATCCGTTGGCACGGGAGCGCCTGATGGCGGCGAAACGCTGGGCCGATGAGCGCCTGCATCCCGACCGGCGTGCGCTGGGGCATTTCGCCAATGACGAGATGGAGGCGGAGCGGCGGCGCAATGATGATCGGCGTGAGGATGAGCAGGAAGCGGAAGTTCGCTACCGGCTCAATAAGGCGCAGCGCCAGCCGCCGAAGACGCGCCCCGGTCTGCTGAATGTCCTGGGTATCCTGCTGGCGATTTCCCTTGCCGGCGTGTTTATCGGCTTGACAGTCACGGCCAAGCTGCCGATCAACGACAAGGGCGCCGACTGCGGCGCGCCGCCGAAACCGAAGGTCAACTGGAGCAATTGCCGTCTGGAGGGTATGCAGTTTACCTCTGCCAATCTGCGTGCCGCCAACCTGAGCAGCGCGGACCTCAGCGCCGCCAACCTGGAGGGCAGCCACCTCGCCGAGGCCGACTTGAGTTTTGCCAAGCTGAGTATCGCCAACCTGCACAACGCCAATCTCGGCCGCGCGCAGATGAAGGGTGTGAATCTGATTAATGCCAGACTTACCGGCGCCGATCTGCGCCACGCTGATCTCTCGTATGCCAATCTGCGCGGTGCGGATCTGGCCGGGGCAAACCTGGAAGGCGCCGTTTTCGATCACGCCATCTGGGTCAATGACGAGGTATGCGGGCCGGGCTCAACCGGCCGGTGCATCCCTGAGCCGCCGCCGGCAGGTGATGATGCTCAATGAGCGACTGGCATCAGGCGATTGTCATGGTGGTATAGCGTTTGAAGCGCAGGGTCCGTGACCAATAACGCGGCGCCAGTCCAGCCTTGAGCTTGAGCTGGGTAATGAATTCCCGGGGCTGGCTGATGGACTGCCAGACCGCGGGCAGGAACGTGGCGCGGTGCGTGTGTCCTTCCGCCAGTATGAGGCCGTCAATCCCCGGGCGCAGGGCCGCGATGAGGTCCTCCTCCGTTTCGCAATCAATCGACTGAGCCTCTGACAACACTGAAATACTTACCGTAATCCGTGAATACTCATGGGTCGTCAGGGGTCGAAAGCGCGGATCGCGAAACGCCGCGGCATAGGCATTGTTCGACACGTCAGCGGCCAGAGGACGCTGTCCTTCAAGCGACCCGACGCAGCCGCGCAAGTCATCGCCCGTCTTGAGGGTGACGAAACTGGCGCCGTGGGCGCGCAGCCCGGCGGTGTAAGCCTCCATGGCAAGCGGCATGTGTTCACCATGGGACAGACCGTGACGAATCGCCGCATGGGCGAGGGTCAGCAGTGTCTGTTTATCCGCGCCGTCGAGTTCAAGCCTGTCGTGGTCGTCCATGGGTATTATTCCAGTGCGTAGGCGCCGTAGCCCACGACCTGGTCGCGCGGCCCGGCGGTGTCGCCGGAGTTGCGCAGGTCCAGGGTCTCGGCACGCAGCCCGTTCTGACGGGCGAGGTGTAACAACCCGTTAATGGGGTTGCGCCCGCAGGCATGGTCGTAGTCGATGTCCTGGAGACGCAGCGCCTCGATGGCCCGTGACGTATCGCTGTCCATACGGATGGCCGTTTCATAATCGTGATAGTGGCTAAGATCCGAACTGACGATAATGACGGTTTCGGGACCGCCCCAGGCACGCGCCAGCACCTGTGCGACTTCCCTGGGCGAGGCATCGCCCACCACCAGCGGTACCAGGGTGAAGTCCTCCAGCAGCATCTGCAAAAACGGCAGGTGGACCTCCAGGCTGTGTTCGCGGGCGTGGGCCTCATCGAGCAGGTGCACCTGGGGCATGCGGCTGATATCTTCTATCATGGGTTTGTCCACGGCGACGAGCCCCAGCGGTGTCTCAAATGCGTCGGCGCTGCTTATCGCCAGGCCGTGAAACGGGACGCGGTGCGATGGGCCCAGCAGCACCACCCGTCGGATTGTGCTGCGGGCGGCCGTCAGCCGGGCATAGGCGCTGGCGGCGATGGGCCCGGAGTAAACATAGCCGGCATGGGGGGCGATCAGCGCCTTGGGGGCCGACAGCGAGGTCTGAGCAGCGCTGAGCAACGTCTTTACCGTCTTGCTGAGTTGTTCGCGATCATCCGGGTAAAACTGCCCGGCGACCGCCGCCGGTCGTATAGACGCCATCACCATGTTGCAATTTTCCACAATGGCCCAAAGTATAGTCTTATCGGCATAAGCCATTAAGTCCCCACAGCTGTCCTGAACTACGATGTATATGGAGGCAGTTGCGGGGTTTCTCAAGCAGGTTCAAAACGCGCCTTTACGGGTCAATACATTGCTATGACATCTGGAGTGAACGACACACCGGTTCCCGCCGGCTACTGGCATCTGCTCGAGGATGGTCGCATGCAGTGCGACTTGTGCCCGCGCTTCTGCAAGCTGCATGACGGTCAGCAGGGCTTGTGTTTCGTGCGTGAGCGGCGCGGCCCGCAGATGTTCCTGACCACCTATGGCCGCTCCAGCGGCTACTGTGTCGATCCCATCGAGAAGAAACCCCTGAATCATTTCCTGCCTGGCACGCCGGTGCTGTCGTTCGGCACGGCGGGTTGCAACCTGGCGTGCAAATTCTGTCAGAATTGGGACATCAGCAAGTCACGGGAGGCCGACACCCTCGCCGACGCCGCTTCGCCCGAGGCCATCGCCCGCGCCGCCGTGGCGCTGGGCTGTCGCAGCGTGGCGTTCACCTATAACGATCCGGTCATCTTTCATGAATACGCCATTGACGTGGCCCAGGCGTGCCGCGCGGTGGGGGTGAGATCAGTGGCGGTGACGGCGGGGTACGTGTGCCCGGCACCGCGTGCGGAATTTTACCGCCATATGGACGCGGCCAATGTAGACCTCAAGGCATTCAGCGAACGCTTTTACCGCACGGTCACCGGCTCGCGTCTGCAGCCGGTCCTGGAGACGCTTGAATATCTCAAGCATCATACCGAGGTGTGGTTCGAGTTGACCACACTGTTGATCCCCGGCGAGAACGACTCGGATCAGGAACTTCAGGCCATGACCCAGTGGGTGGTCGAACGCCTGGGACCGGACGTGCCCATGCACTTTACGGCGTTCCACCCCGATTGGAAAATGACTGACAAACCGCGCACGCCGGCGGATACCCTGGCGCGGGCGCGGCGCATCGCCATGGACAATGGCGTGCGTTACGCCTATACCGGGAATGTCCACGACCGCGTCGGCGGGGCCACCTGCTGCCACGGCTGCGGTAAGACGGTCATCGGCCGCGACTGGTACGAATTGACGGAATGGCGCCTCGATGAGGCTGGGCGCTGCCGTCACTGCGGGACTGCCTGTCCGGGTGTTTTCGAGGCGGCCCCGGGGCAGTGGGGCGCCCGGCGTATGCCGGTGCGGTTCGGGGATGTCGCCGCTATGCCGGCGGCGGGTATGTGACGGGATTCACAAAAGATGCGTGATCACAGTCGCTATACTCACTATGCCGGCAGGGAGAGACCACCGTCAAATGGGTGATGAGCGATGACAAAACCGCGTGTACTCGTGGTGGACGATGACGAAGACAGCCGCTTTCTCGTGGAAAGGGTGCTGAGCCGTCAGGAATTCGAGGTTACCGCCGTATCCAACGGCAAGGCGGCCATGGAGAGTGCCCTCTCGGCGCCGCCGGACTTGATCGTCCTGGATATCATGATGCCTGGCATGGACGGCCATGAGGTATACGCCCGCCTCAAGGAAAGCGACAAGACCCGCAACATCCCGATTATCATGCTGACAGCGCTGAATCAGGCCGACCATGTCCAGCGCTCCATGAGTTTCACCCCCAATTGGTATATCACCAAGCCCTTCGAACCCAAATACCTGCTCAAGCGTGTCCGCCAGGTCCTGTTTAACTCCCAGCATCCGCGGCCGTTAACCGAATAGTATCAATGAGTTTCGAGGGAGCCCCCGCGGTCCCCGGAATATATTTTGTATCAGGGTGTCGATACATTTGAGTATCGGTATGCTCTAATATGCTTTGGGCCCGTCCGAAGTGGTGACGTGATTACACGGCCAGGGTCCTGGTCGGTACTGAAATGGAGAAAGGGATTTGGCTGTCTTTGCCGCTGACAAACTGATTTCCGAGGCGCGGCGTCTGGCCAGCGAATACCGCAAGGCCACCGGCCGTCCACTGGCCGGGATCAGCAATGAAGTCGCCGTGTTTGACGCTGCCCGTCTGCTCGACCTGGAGCCCGCCAAGGGCAATGCCGGCGGTTACGATGCCGTGGGCCGTGGAAGCCGTGAAGGCAAGCGCATACAGATCAAGGCCCGCGCGATCTTCGACGAAAACAAACAGGGTCAGCGCATCGGCCAGCTGAAGACCAATCAGGACTGGGACAGCGTCATGCTGGTGCTCATGGATGAAGAGTTTGAACCCTATGAGATTTATGAAGCCCAGCGCGACGAGATTCTCGCCGCATTGGAGGACGCCGGCAATGCCAAGCGCGCCAATCGTGGTGCCATGACGGTAGCCAAATTTAAAATCATCAGTGAACTGGTGTGGACGCGGGAAAACGGCGTCGAAGAAGACGAGGTCTGGGTGAATCACCAATGAAAGTTCCGAGTTTCGCTTTTCGGGCTTCGAGTGATCTCAAAGAAGGTTGACGCGGGGGGGGGTGGCACTGCACATTAACCTCCCATGAGCGCAGAAAACCCACGGCTTTATTCCCCAAATACCGCCGATCCCAACCCAGAAAATCAAAACCAGAAACGCGAAACCCGAAACCCGGAACTCGAAACTTCTCCATGGCTGGACGCGGAAACCATGACGCCGGCCGCCGCTCTGGGGGCGGGGGGGCCGCTGTCGCGCTGTGTGGAGGGTTACGTCGTGCGGCCCCAGCAACAGGACATGGCCGAGGCCGTCTTGCACGCGCTGGACGCCGGCGAGGCGCTGATCATAGAGGCCGGCACCGGTACCGGCAAGACCTTCGCCTACCTGGTCCCCGCGCTGCTTTCCGGGCGGCGGGTGATCGTCTCCACCGGGACAAAAAACCTGCAGGACCAGCTTTTCTATCGTGACCTTCCCGTAGTGCGCCGTGCCATGGCGGCCTCCGCGCGGGTGGCACTGCTCAAGGGGCGGGCAAATTACCTGTGCCTGTATCGCCTGGAGCGGTTTATGGAGGGCAACGACGCGGCGCTTACCCGGCGCCAGGTCACGGAGCTGCACCATGTACGCACATGGCTGGGACGGACCCGCAGCGGTGATCTGGATGAGCTGACAGGAATGGCGGATGATTCCCCCCTGCGTGGGCACATTACGTCGACGGCGGACAACTGCCTGGGACAGACCTGCCCGCAGTTTTCCCAGTGCTTTATCGTCAAGGCGCGCAGAGCGGCCCAGGAGGCTGATCTGGTGGTAGTGAACCACCACCTGCTGTTTGCCGACATGGCCCTCAAGGAGGACGGCCTCGGCGACGTACTGCCGGGAGCCGATGCCTTCATCGTCGATGAGGCGCATCAGGTGCCTGACGTGGCCACGCAGTTCTTCGGTGCGTCGCTGAGCAGTCGCCAGCTCACTGAGCTCGCCCATGACAGCCGCCTCGAAGGCGTACGCGACGCGGCCGACATGGCCGATCTGCAGCTGGCCGCGGATACCCTCGAAAAGTCCTGCCGCGATCTGCAGCTGGCGTTTCGCGGACCACCGCGGCGCATGACCTGGGAGGATGCCATGGGCCAGGCGGAGGTGAGCGACGGTGTGGCCTATATCCGCGATGCGCTGCACGGTCTCCAGGAACAGCTCAATATCGCCGCCCCGCGCGGCAAGGGGCTGGAGAATTGCCGTCGCCGCGGCAGTGAATTGGGCGCACTTCTCAACCAGGTCTGCGATCCCGAGGTGCTCGACACCGTCCATTGGGTGGAGCTCAACAAGAGCTCGTTTCGCCTGTGTGTGACCCCCCTGGGCATCGCCGAAAAGTTTTCCAGCCTGATGCAGTACCAGACCGCCGCGTGGGTGTTCACTTCGGCGACGCTGGCGGTGGAGGATGACTTCAGCCACTTTGCCGGCCGCGTCGGACTGCGGCACGCCGCCACGCGTTGCTGGCAGAGCCCATTCGATTTTCAAAGCAATGCACTGCTGTACATGCCGGACGCCATGCCCATGCCCAATGACCCGGACTATACCCGCGCCGTGGTTGATGCCGCGCTGCCCGTCATCGAGGCAAGCCGCGGCCGGACCTTCCTGCTGTTTACAAGCCACCGCGCCCTGCAGCTGGCCGCAACACTGCTGCGGGACAGGCTGGCGTATCCCCTGATGATTCAGGGCTCGGCGCCGCGCGGACGGCTGCTCGACGAATTCAGAACGGCGGGCAACGCCGTGCTGCTGGGCACACACAGTTTCTGGGAAGGGGTCGATGTGCGCGGTTCGGCGCTGTCCTGCGTCATCATCGATAAACTTCCGTTCGCCTCACCCGATGACCCGGTGCTGCAGGCGCGCATCCGGGCGCTGCGCAAGCGCGGGGAAAACGCCTTCGGAGACTATCAGCTGCCCAACGCCGTCATCGCCCTCAAGCAGGGTATCGGGCGTCTGATCCGCGGAGACGATGACAAGGGCCTGCTCATGCTTTGCGACCCGCGTCTGACCTCCAAGCCCTACGGCAAGGTGTTTCTCAACAGCCTGCCTTCCATGCCCCGAACACGGTCGCTGGCGGAGGCGTGCGGCTATCTCAAATCCGTTCCATGACAGCGGGACAGATTTGTGTCCCGTATTTCGGGTTGCTGCAGCGGGCGTTGGCCGGGAGCATTTGAATTTGAGGTAAACTAGGGTCTTCATTCGCGATTTCTATTCCCAACCCGGAACACGGAATTCGACACCTGTTCAGCCATGAAACTCCTTGCCCTAGACACATCTACCGAGGCATGCTCCGCCGCGCTGTGGATTGACGGCGGCGTCAGCGAGCGCTACGCGCTCACACCCAACGACCACGGACGTCACATACTGGGGATGGTGGATGCCTTATTCGAAGAGGCGGGTATCGTGCTCTCCTCACTGGACGCGCTGGCCTTCGGCCGAGGGCCCGGCAGCTTCACAGGGGTGCGTATCGCCGCCGGTGTTGTTCAAGGCCTGGCCTTGGGCGCGGACCTGCCGGTGGTGCCGATCTCCTCCCTGGCGGCGCTGGCCCAGGGCGCGTATCGTGAGCGCCGGTCAACGGCGGTACTTGCCGCCATTGACGCGCGCATGAACGAACTCTATTGGGGGTGCTATCGTGTATCGCGCGAAGGGCTTGCCGAAGTGGTGGGCGAAGAGTGCGTCGCTTCGCCGGGGCAGGTGCCGGTGCCGGAATCGGGTCAATGGCGTGGCAGCGGCAGCGGTTGGGCCGTCTACGAAGAAGCGCTCGCCCAACGTATGGGGGAGCGGCTGACAGGTTGTGACGGCGACCGTTATCCGCGTGCCGCCGATGTTGCGGCGCTGGCCGCCGCGGCCTATGCGCGGGGATTGGCGGTTGCGGTGGAGCAGGTCGCACCGGTCTATCTGCGCGATAACGTGGTTCACAAGCGATAGGCCATGGACCCGCCCATGCCGACTCGATCCCGACGGGTTATTCCTGGCTGACTCTGGTATGGGACTCGGCGGCGATCCATGTAACGCCGAATCCCGCGATAAAATAGTTCATGGTCGTCACCAGCGGGCTGTTGGCGAACGCCGCGCCTGACAAATTGTCGTAGCGGGCGAACAGCCCGAGCCAGGCGTGGGCAAAGCGTCGTTGTATTTGCACGGTAATTCTGCTGCCGCTGTAACCACCGCCCGCTGAATAGGACGGCCGTGCCGCGGTGGCATAGGCGGGTGTCACCTGATAGAAATAGTCATGATAAGCGCTGTCTGCAAACATCGGCCCCAGCGAGACGGTGAATTGCCATTGGTTCAGGGACCCTTGACCGACCAGGTTGTATTCGATATACGGACTGAAAAACCAGCCTTGCTGAGCGCTGTCGTTGATACTGAGAGAGAACACCGCGCGCGCCGGGAATCTGAACCATAATGACCGCTGTGTCGCCGTATCGCGCCACAGCCTGAAGTCCAGCGACGGGCCGAGCTCGACAGTGGGGTCCAGATTGGGCATCCCGGTGCGCGCCCCGTTGACGCGGCTGGAAACCGGGACACCCGCGGCGAGGCTGAGATTGAGCAATACGCGATCGGTGCCGAACAATTTTCCCTGGATGCCTGACCTGTTAACCTTGAGCAGTCGCCCGTTGTAGGTAAAATAGGGAAAGGGCAGGATGTAGGATGAGGTATGATCCGCGCCGCGGTAGTCCGGCAGATAAATGGTGCCGACTCCGATGCCCAGTTCCCACAGAGGCAGCGTGGCGCTGAGGCATTGTGCGGGAAGCAGCAGCGCCGCCGTCAGGCAACTGATGGCAACGGTACTGTGATTCATACGATCTCCATGGGGCCACTGTATCGGGGCTACGATAACACCCCGGGTGATGCGCCGTACACCCGCGGTGCGTCCCGGGCCGTCAGGCATTGCGCCGTCATCGGCTCACGATCTACTATTGAGAACTATAGGTGGTGCGGCCATGCGTTGATTGACGTGCAGCCATCGCGTCAGCGCGCCTTGCCGTGCAGCGAATCCTGGTATGATGTGCCACCCGAGGGGGAGTCATGGATACATGCCTGTTTTGTAAAATGGTCGCCGGCGAGATAGAGCCGGACAAGGTATATGAAGATCAGCACATACTCGCCTTTCGCGACATCAATCCGCAGGCGCCTGTGCATGTCCTGGTGATTCCCAAGACGCATATTGCAACGCTGAACGATCTGGATGAGAGCCATACCGACCTGGTTGGTCGCCTATACCTTGCGGCCGCCCGCATTGCCCGCCAGGAAGGCATCGCTGCGCGGGGCTATCGTACTGTGATGAACTGCAATGCGGATGCGGGGCAGACGGTATTTCACCTGCACCTGCACCTCATGGGCGGTCGGCAGATGGCATGGCCGCCGGGCTGACCGTGGGCACCGTGATACTCAATTGACGGGATATTATAGCGGAGCGCGGTGCTTTGGCCGATTCGGTGCAGCATGACATGGTTCGCCTGATCCGCGCCAACCGCTGGGCGGCGCTGGCCACGGTGGGCGCCGATGGGCCGTTTGCATCCATGGTGGCCTACGCGGCGTTTACCGACCTGTCGCGCTTGGTGCTGCACCTGAGCCGCCTAGCCCCCCACACCCGGAACCTCCTCGCCGAGCCGCGCGCGGCACTGGTTATCAGCGAGCTCGACGACGGCAGGGACGACCCCCAGACACTGGCGCGTATCACCCTGATGGGCGGCGTCGCGACGGTTGATAAAGCCGAAGTCGACTATCAATCCTACCGTTCCCTCTATATGGCACGGTTGCCCGAGTCTTCACGCCTGTTCGAATTCGCGGATTTCACACTGTTCCGTTTCGTGCCTGAGGAAGTGCGCTATGTGGGTGGTTTCGGAAAGGCCGGAAATTACAGCGCGGCCAAACTCTCAGCCATTGCCGGGCGTGAACCTGGCAATGAGTAGGTCGTCACCGGACGCAAGCCAAAAATGAAAATCATGCCCTGCGCGGGAATGGTGCTGATACTCTGTGCCGCGACACCCGCGGACGCCGTCAACAATGCTCTGGAAGGCGGCACCGGTCTGGTGGTCATGCGCACGGCGGATACCCTGCCGCGCGGGCGCTTGGCAATCAGCGGCTTCGCCTGGGGACAGGCCGGTAGGGACACGCGCAATTATCTGGACTGGGATGCGCTGGTCATGCCGCAGATCAGTTATGGCGTGTTCAACAACCTTGAGGTCGGCCTCGGAGCGCCGTATCAATATAACATCGATAGCTCCACGCCCGGCCTGCCGTTGGTGCGCGGTCAAATAAAGTTGCGCTTTTTCGATCCCCCCGGCGCGGGTATCAGCGCGGCGGTCACAGCCTATGGCGGGTTTTTGCCTTCCAAGCATTCCGATGTAGCCAGTGGCGCCAATAATTACGGCGCGGAACTGAATATCAGCATGCCCCGCCTGCTTAAACCGCTGGCGTCATTTCATGCTTCACTGGGATTTGAAAAGAGCGATACGAAACTTGCCACGGTACCCATCGACTACCAGCGCCAGATTAAAAAGCGCCTCAACCTGGGCGTGGATGTGCCCCTGGGGAAAAAGTGGAATGCGTCGCTGGAAGCCATGTTCACACGTGCGCAAAACGTCAATGACACGATGACACTGGTTCCCGGGTTGCGTTACCAGGCCTCCGACAGGCTCACCTGGCTGCTGGCGGCGAGTTGGGGTACGCCCAAGGACATCGCCCAGCCCGAGGTGCGCGTGCTGGGAGGTGTTTCCTATGTCTTCGGTGGCCATTCAAGTGCCGTCGCCGCGCCCTCGGGCGGCAAAGCGCCGCATGCAGTCCCGAGCAGCGGTGACACCGCCCCGGCGTCAACCCAGTCACCCAACGCCGCGCAGCCGGCCAGCCAGCCGCCGGCTGAATGAACTCCCGTGTGCGGCGCGTCCCGCCACGGACACACCCTAGGAGCCTGCCGGACTTGGGTCTGATCTACTGCGCCGATGGGAGAGCGGCCCATTATTCCGATCCTTTTCGTCAAATAGCTATGGCTCCACCCTTCGCTTCGCTCTTCCCCCAAACGATCGAAAAACTGCCCTCGCTCTCCCACCTTGTTCGCTATGATCGCCTAAGTCTAGCAGTGTTCGATAAACTCCAGGCCATTGCCGTCGGGATCGCGGCAGAACAGGGCACGGCGCCCGGAACGGCTCATGGTGTAGGCCACGGAGGCCGCCTCCAGGCGCTTCCGCAGGGTATCCAGGTCGACGATGGACATTGCCACGTGACGGTCGCGGCCGGCGTGGGACGGTCTGCCGGTCACCGGATCGGGGTTGGGCAGCACCAGCAAGTGGATCTGCTGGGAGCCGATGGCAAACCATACACCGGGATAACCCAGATCGGGACGTTCGGGCAGGCTTTCCAGTCCCAGCACGCCATGATAGAAAGCCACCGCGGCATCGAGATCGGCGACGAGCAGACCGGCATGGGCAATGCCTCGATAGTTACTCACGGTTTGTCCATGCCGGCGCGGCAGCCGTTGCTGTGTTGCGTGAATTCATATCGTGTTATTTTAGCCATCATCCCCTCTTAGCGACGTGAGCCCTGGACCAGGCGTGGATCTGTTCAGGGTTTTTTTGTAAGGATATCGCCATGGAACAGACGCAGGAACTCCATCATATCATCATCGTCGGCGGCGGGGCCGGCGGCCTGGAGCTTGCCGCCAAGCTCGGCGACAAGCTGGGAAAGCGCCGCAAGGCGCAGATTACCCTTATCGATGCGTCCCTGACCCATGTCTGGAAACCGCTGCTGCATGCCGTAGCCGCGGGCACGCTGGATTCCCATGAGGATGATATCGATTACCTCGCACTGGGACGCTGGCATCACTTCCGCTTTCGCCTCGGCCACATGAGCGGACTTGATCGCGCCAGGCACGAGGTGATCGTCGCGCCGACCCTGGATGAGCAGGGTAATGAGATCATTCCCCGGCGTACGTTTCGCTACGATACACTGATAATCGCCGTGGGCAGTGTCACCAACGACTTCGGCACCGAAGGGGTCAAGGAGCACTGTTTGTTTCTCGACAGCCGGGAGGAGGCGGACAGATTTCATCAGCAGTTGCTGAGAAATTACCTCCACGCCCACACCCAGGCGGATCCCGTCCATGAAGGTCAGCTGCACGTTGCCATCGTCGGGGCGGGCGCTACCGGCGTGGAGCTGGCGGCGGAGCTTCATGACGCCTCCCGACAGTTCGTAGCCTATGGTCTGGACCGCATCACTCCGGAGCGCGACGTGAAGATTTCCATCATCGAGGCCGCGGACAGGATTCTGCCGGCGCTGCCGCCCAGGATTTCGGCGGCGTCCCGGGAGCAGCTGAGCCGACTCGGCATCCAGGTGTATACCGGTGAGCAGGTAAGCCGCGCCACCGCCGACGGCCTGTATACTTCCAGCGGCCGCTTTATTCCGGCGCACATGAAGGTATGGGCCGCGGGTATCAAGGCCCCGGGGTTTCTCCGCGATTTGGACGGCCTGGAGACCAACGGCCGCAATCAACTGGTGGTGAAGCAGAGCCTGCAGGCCACCGCCGATCCCGATATTTTCGCCCTTGGCGACTGCGCCGCGTGCCCCCAGCCCGGCAGCGACCAGCCGGTCCCGCCCCGCGCTCAGGCCGCCCACCAGCAGGCCCAGCTGCTGGTCAAGGCCATGGCTCACCGCCTCGCAGGCGAACCCCTGCCGGTATATGTATATCGTGACTACGGCTCGCTGATTTCCCTGAGCCGCTATAGCACGGTGGGCAGCCTGATGGGCAAGCTCATGGGCCGCGTGATGGTGGAGGGCCTTCTCGCCCGTGTGGTATATATCTCGTTATATAAGCGCCACCTGATGGCGCTGCATGGTGTATTTCGCGTGGTGCTGAGCACGCTGGCCAACGTGTTGAAGCGCGGCAGCAGTCCACGGTTGAAGCTGCACTAAAACAAAAAGTCTCAGGTCACAAGTCAGGAAAACAAACTCCATCAACGGCGTCAGAACAAGAAAGCAGATTGACACCGGTAGATAGGCGATACGCTCTTTGGGCGACCTGCGACCTGCGACCTGCGACCTGCGACCTGCGACCTGCGACCTGCGAC
>CAYXAX010000059.1:0-13787 GCA_964463055.1 uncultured Gammaproteobacteria bacterium
CGCAGGTCGCAGGTCGCAGGTCGCAGGTCGCAGGTCGCAGGTCGCAGGTCGCCAATGAGTTCCGCGATTGGGGTTTTGAGTTCCGCGTTGAAAGAATCTGATAGCCGCGACGACTACACGATGTTTGTCGGTGCTTTTTCCCGACTTGTGACCTGCGACCTGGGACCGGAGACCTTTATTTAATCAGCTCCCATCCGTCACTGGAATTTCCAGCGTCTGCCCCACCTGCAGGTCGGTGTTGCCTATCAAGTGGTTGACGGAGCGAAGGCTGTGGACGCTCACCTGATACTGCTGCGCGATCCCGAACAGGGTATCTCCCGGGGTAATCACGTGGGTCCGGGGTGTATATGTGGCAAGCACTGTGCCCGCCGGCGGGCGGCGTTTGAAATAGGCCTTTATACCAGCGAGTATGCCCTCGGCGATCTTGTGCTGATAGGCAACACTGCGCAGGTGCTGCTCGTCGCGCGGATTGGAGATGAAGGCGGTTTCCACCAGTATCGATGGGATGTCCGGGGATTTGAGTACAACGAAACCGGCCTGCTGTACCTTGTGCTTATGCAGTTTTCCGATGCGGTCCAGTGATTTCAGCACGCTGGACCCCACGTCCAGGCTGGCCTCGATGGTCGCTGTCTGGGACAGATCCAGGAGCACCGACGCCAACAGATTATCCTTGTCGTCCAGGCTTACGCCGCCGATAAGATCCGAATCGTTTTCCTTCTCGGCCAGCCAGCGCGCGGCCTCGTCACTGGCACCGTGCTGGGACAGGGCGTAGACAGAGGAACCGCTCACGTGGGGGTCGCGAAACGCATCGGCGTGGATGGATACGAACAGGTCCGCCTTGTCAGCCCGGGCCTTCTGGGTACGCTCGCGCAGACTGAGGTAATAGTCACCGGTACGCGTCATCACCGGCACCATGCCCGGCTGTGCCTTCACCAACTGATCCAGCTGGCGCGCAATGGCCAGTACCACGTCCTTTTCCTTGATACCGTGAGGACCATGGGCACCGGGGTCCTCACCGCCGTGCCCGGCATCAATGGCGATGATCACCGGCCGCGGCCCGCGGGCCTGATCATTCCGGTGACTCTTGACCGGCTCGGTATGTCCGGATTGCTCCAGGTCCACCACCAGTCGATAGCCATAGGTCTGATTGGGTTGGAGCATAAAGCTCTTGGGCTTGGCGCTCTGATCCAGATCCAGTACCACGCGCAGGACGTCGTGGGCGCGCACAGCCGCGCGCATATCTTTCAGCACACCACCGTTGATGGGTTGTCTCTGAATGGATTTCTTGATGCGCCCGTGCTTGATGTCCAGCACGACACGGTGGGGGTTCTTCAGGGTGAACAGGTTGTAATCAACGGCGCTGCTGACGTCGAATACGACGCGGGTGTTATCCGGGGCCGGCCACACGCGGACACTACTGATATCCACCGTGCCCGCAACGGCGATGGAGGAAAATAGCACCATCCATAATGCCCATATCCCACGCATCGGCAGTCAGCCCTCCCCGTTAGTGTTTAGATGCCGGGACAGGTTTATGTAATATAAATCAATGCAAATTGCAAGAAATTTATGCACATACCACCGTTATCTCGTGAAAAACATCAGAACTGGGAGTCCACGGACTGAATGAGGCTGTTTTTGCTGTCGAAGAATATGATAGAGACGATTCAATTGACTACTCAGAGTGCTTATTAATCTGTCTGCGTTTATTCCGATAGCTGCGCCAACAGCCGCCGTCCCCGCTCAGTCCCAGCGGTGGCATCCATGCGCCTGCCTTCGGGTATATAAGCGAACTCAAGCATGACATCAGCCTCCGGCAATATCCCCGCCCCGCGCTCGGGCCACTCCACTATACACAGCGAGCCGGGTGCAAAGTAATCCCGCACCCCGATGAACTCCAGCTCTTCCGGTTGGGTCAGGCGGTACAGGTCGAAGTGATGCACTTCACACGCGCCTATCAGATAACTTTCCACCAGTGTAAACGTGGGGCTTCTGACAAATCCCGTGTAGCCCAGACCGCGGCAGAAGCCGCGCACGAACGTGGTCTTGCCGGCACCCAGTTCCCCCTGCAGATAGATGACGGCACCGTCGCGGCAGGCCTTGGCGAAACGCTGCCCCAGTGCCTCCATATCGGCCTCGCCGGCCGCGCACAGCGAAATCATGGGCTTGGCGGATTGACCAAAAAGCGCAGGTATTGAATCAAATCGCTGGCGATCATCCCGCGCTCGCCATCACGGGCGGCGTGATCGCCCGCCTGAGCGTGCAGACACACCCCCAGACGCGCCGCATCAATCATGCTCATGCCCTGGCCTACCAGACTGGCCACGATGCCGGTCAAGGCGTCGCCCATCCCTCCGCTGGCCATGCCCGGGTTGCCACCGCAGCAGATATCCACAGGGCCGCCGCCGTCGAATATAAGGGTGCCCAGCCCCTTCAACACCACCGCGCCGCCGTAGCGCTGGTGAAGGGCATTGACGGCGGCGAAGCGGTCAGCCTGCACATCCTTTGCTGTGGCATTGAGCAACCGCCCCGCTTCACCGGGATGAGGCGTCAGTACCCAGTTACCGCGCCGCAACGGTTCCACCGCCAACAGATTGAGGGCGTCGGCATCCACCACCAACGGCAGCTCACACTCCAACACCCGTCTGAGCATCTGCTGCGCCCAGGGCCCTTGTCCAAGGCCGGGCCCAATGGCTACCACGCTTGCCTTGGACAGTAAACGCTGCAGCTGCGCGGGGTCTTCAACACCGTGACACATGAGCTCCGGACACGGCGCGCAGACAACAGGGGCATGCTCGCGGCGCGTGGCCACGCTAACCAGGCCGGCGCCGGCGCGCAAGGCCGCCTCGCCGGCCAGGCGCGCGGCACCTGCCATACCGTAGTCGCCACCGATCACCAGGACGTGACCGAATTCGCCTTTATGGGCGGCACGATGACGCGGCTCCAAAAGCCGGCTCATCCCCGGATAAGTGAGACGAAATGCCGCGGGGCGCACACCTGCCAGGGCCTCGGCGGGTATCTGCAGGTCATCGAATATCACCGCGCCGCAGCGCTCGGGGCCATCGCCGGTGAACAAGCCCTGCTTTGCGCCCACGAATGTCACCGTTAGCGCTGCGTTCACCGCCGTACCCAGGACATGACCGGTATCCGCATGCAAGCCGGAAGGGATATCCACCGCCACGACCGGCACACCGCTGTGATTGACGGCCTTGATGGCTGCCCGCCATTGCCCGGTTACCTCGCGGTCAAGGCCGGTGCCGAATACGGCATCGACGATAACCTCCACGTCCGGGAGAGCATCAGCGTCGAAAGGACGGGGCTCGATCCCCGCCGCCCGTAACGCCTGGAGTACCTCCAGCGCATTCCCTTGGACCTTGTTCACGTCCCCCAACTGCAAGATCATTGCCTGCAGGCCGGCCTCCCGCGCCAGGCGGGCCACCACGTAACCGTCGCCGCCGTTATTGCCCACACCGCACACCACGGCCACACGGGACAGCTCCGGCCACTGCGACTGCAGCACCTGGAACACCGCTGCTCCCGCCCGCTCCATGAGGGCGCGCCCGCCAATCCCCAGTTCCTCAATGGCAATCCGGTCCATCTCGCGGACCTGTGCGGCACGAAACAGGTTATAGGGTAATTCGGTCATGGACGTTATGATACGAGCATGATCGCCGTAACGCACCCCACTGATCACGCCGCCCTGGATTACGCCGCCCTCGCCCGGGACATCAAACGCTGGGGCGGGGAACTCGGATTTGATCAAGTGGGGATTACCGATACCCGGCTGGAAGGGCACGAAGCACGCCTGGCACAGTGGCTGGCGTTACAACGTCACGGGGAAATGGGCTACATGGCCAGAAACGTGGGCAAGCGCAGCCGCCCCGAGTCCCTGGTGCCGGGGACCGTGCGTGTGATCTCCGTGCGCATGGATTACCTACCCGAGCCCCAAGCCGGTGCCGAGGCGGTCTTGGCGCAACCGGCCCTGGGCTATGTCTCCCGTTATGCCCTGGGTCGTGACTACCACAAGGTCATACGGCATCGGCTGCGGGACCTGGCGCGGCGTATCGAAGACAGCGTGGGCGCATTCGGCTTTCGTGCATTCGTGGACAGCGCGCCGGTACTGGAAAAGGCCCTCGCCGAACGTGCCGGACTGGGCTGGATCGGCAAACACACCAACGTACTTCACAAACAATCCGGTTCATGGTTCTTTCTCGGCGAACTCTACACCGATCTACCCCTGCCGGTGGATGAACCCGCCGCTAACCACTGCGGCAGCTGCCGGGCATGTATCGATGTGTGTCCAACCCAGGCTATCACGGCACCTTATGAACTGGATGCGCGGCGCTGCATCTCCTATCTCACCATCGAACTGCGCGGGTCCATCCCGGTGGAGCTGCGCCCGCTCATTGGCAACCGCCTCTACGGCTGCGACGACTGCCAACTGGTGTGCCCATGGAACAAATTCGCACAACTCACCACGGAGAGCGATTTCCTGCCTAGACACGACCTGGATGCACCGTTGCTCACGGCGCTGTTCGGGTGGAGCGAAGAGGAGTTTCTGCGCCGCACCGAGGGCTCCGCCATTCGGCGTATCGGTCATGAGTGCTGGCTGCGCAATATCGCCGTGGCCTTGGGCAACGCCGCCACCAGCGACGAAGTCACACGCGCCCTGGAATCACGTCGCCATCACCCGTCACCACTGGTCCGGGAACACGTTCAGTGGGCGCTGGCACGGCATTGCCAAGGCAGCGAAAACCCTGTTTGACGCCATAGGGACCGTCCCCACATACGACCGGGAGTGTGTACCGTTGATCTGGATCAACCACGCCACCTGTTGCCCGGCGCAATATGTCCCTGGCGTTGCGGACAGCTGCAACCCTCGGAAATCCTGACAGAATCGGAGCAAACAGGGATACCCTTTAATCCATCCCGGAGCGCCTATATATAGGTATAACCATGACATCACGTAACCCGGAATTATGGATGTGGGCCGAGGCCTGCCAAATGCTGGAACGCGCGGAACGCCTGCAGCGCCAGTTTTTTCACCTGCGCCCCTCGCCCAAACGCCCCACCTGGGAACCGCCGGTGGATATTTTTGAGACGCAAAACGCCTTGTGGATTCTCGCCGCCCTGCCCGGGGTGTCGCCGGCGCAGCTCAGCATCGTCTTCGACAACGGCGCCCTGATCGTTACCGGGGAACGGACACTGCCCGGTGAGCTGCGCGCCGCCAGAATTCATCGCTTCGAGATCCCTCACGGCCGCTTCGAGCGCCGCGTGGAGCTGCCCTCCGGCCAATACGAAGTTGATCACAAGGAACTGGTGAATGGGTGCCTGTTACTGTGCCTGCGAAAGCTGCCGTGAACCAACGGGCAATCCCGACCGCCACATCAACACGGTGTCAACGATATGACTGACAACAGCAACATGAACGAAGAGACACATAAGGCCATCCCGGCGCCGGAGACCGCCGTCCCGGCGATCCCGGACAATGCCTTGATCATCATCCCGGTGCGTAACACGGTACTGTTCCCGGGCATGGTGCTGCCCCTCGCCCTGGGGCGGGAGCATTCCATCGCCGCCGCCCAGGAGGCGGCGCGCAGCGAACGGCCTGTCGGGATTCTGTTACAGCGCGACCCGCTAACGGAGGTCCCCACGCCGGGCGATCTGTATGCAGTGGGCACGGTGGCCAGCATCCTGCGCTACGTCACCGGCGCCGACAAGACTCACCACATCATCTGCCAGGGTGAGCAACGCTTTCGCGTGCTGGAATTCCTTGATGGCTACCCGTTTCCCGTCGCCCGCGTCGAGTATGTCGCGGAGCAGGAGCCCGCCACCACCGAGATCGACGCCCGCGCCCACCGCCTCAAGCAGCAGGCGATCGAATCGCTGAAGATGCTGCCGCAGCCCCCGGCGGAGCTGGTCTCGACCATCGAGGGCATCACCTCCCCCACCGCCATGGCGGATCTGGTGGCCAGCTTCATCGACATCAAACCAGAGGAAAAGCAGGCGGTGCTGGAAATCGTCGAGTTGCAGTCACGCCTGGACAAGGTCATCGAACTGCTGTCTCACCGTATTCAGGTCCTGCGCCTGTCCCAGGAGATAAACAAACAGACCCAGCAGAGCGTCGACCAGCGCCAGCGGGAATACCTGCTGCGCGAGCAGCTCAAGACCATTCAGAAGGAGTTGGGTGAAAGCGATGCCCAGGCGGCTGAAATCGATGAATTGACCCGAGCCGTTGCCGATGCCGGCATGCCCCCGGAGGTTGAAGAGCAGGCCAAAAAAGAGCTCGCACGCCTGGAACGCATGTCCGATGCCGCCGCCGAGTACTCCATGGTGCGCACCTACCTGGATTGGCTCATCGCCCTGCCGTGGTCTAAGCTCGACGCGGAAGACATCGATATCGCCGCGGCCCGGCGTATCCTCGAAGAGGATCATTATGGCCTGGAAAAAATCAAGCGGCGCATCCTGGAATACCTGGCGGTGCGCAAGCTCAACCCTCACGGCAAAAGCCCGATCCTGTGTTTCGTCGGACCGCCGGGTGTAGGCAAGACATCCCTGGGACAGAGTATCGCCCGCGCCCTGGGGCTGAAGTTTGTGCGCGCCAGCCTCGGCGGCCTGCACGACGAGGCGGAGATCCGCGGTCATCGCCGTACCTATATCGGTGCCTTACCGGGCAATATCATCCAGAGCATACGCAAGGCCGGCACCAGTAATCCGGTATTCATGCTGGACGAAATGGACAAACTCGGCACCGGCTTTCATGGTGACCCGTCGTCTGCGCTGCTTGAGGTGCTCGACCCGGAACAGAACACCAGCTTCCGCGACAACTATCTGGGCGTGCCGTTCGACCTCAGCCGGGTGTTCTTCATCGCCACGGCCAATGTGCCCGACTCGATTCCCGTAGCGTTGCGCGATCGCATGGAGATTATCAACCTGCCTGGCTACACCGAAGACGAAAAGGTGGAGATCGCGCGCCGCTACCTGGTCAAACGCCAGTTACAGGCCAACGGCCTGACGCCGGAACAGTGCACCATCAGTGACGCAGCACTGCGCAGCATTGCCCGCGACTACACCCGCGAGGCGGGGTGCCGCAATCTGGAACGGGAAATCGGCGCCGTGTTCCGTCATATGGCCATGCGCGTGGCCGAGGGCGATGTCGCCACGGCTAATATCGACAAGGACGACCTGGTCGGCATCCTCGGTCCCAGAAAATACGAGAGTGAGGTGGCCATGCGCACCAGCATCCCGGGCGTGGCCACCGGCATGGCGTGGACGCCCACTGGCGGGGACATCCTGTTCGTGGAGGCCAGCCGTGTGCCGGGTCACGGCAAGCTGATCCTCACCGGGCAACTGGGCGATGTGATGAAGGAAAGCGCCCAGGCGGCGCTCAGCCTGATCAAGAGCCGGGCGCACAGCCTGGGTCTGAAGGATGACATATTTGAAAAAAGCGACATCCACATTCACGTGCCGGCGGGCGCCATCCCCAAGGACGGTCCCAGCGCAGGGGTTGCCATGTTCATCGCCCTGGCCTCACTGCTGCTGGGCAAGAAGGTGCACACCGATACCTCCATGACCGGTGAGATCAGTCTGCGGGGTCTGGTGCTACCCGTGGGCGGTATCAAGGAAAAAGTCATCGCCGCGGCGCGCGCGGGCATCAAGACGGTACTCCTGCCGGCGCGCAACAGGAAGGACCTGGAAGACATCCCGAGGGCGGCACGGGAGCAGTTGCAGTTCGTATGGATCGACCACGTGGACGACGCCCTGGATGCGGCCCTCGGTCACGGCTTCCACGACGATGTGGAGCACACTCAGGACGCGCACACCGCCCACGCCTGACGGCGCCCCGGCCATGACCCATGGCCACGCCCATCACGCGAGGGACTTGAAGGCCATCTGAATACCCGGCGAATCAGGGTGCGGTGAGAGCTCAAACCCCAACTCCCGCACGAGTTGTTGCATGCCCAGATTCTCGGTAAGTATTTCACCCTCCATGCGCTTGAAGCCGCGCCGCTGGGCGGTATCGATCAGTACTCCCATGAGGCGTGACCCGATGCCCTTGTGCTGCCACTCGTCGGCTACCACTATGGCGAACTCGCAACTTTCGCCATCGGGATTGGTGATGTAGCGGGCCACGCCGATCTCCTGTTCACGACCGCCGGACTGTATCAGGCCGATAAGTCCCATTTCCCGGTCATAATCGATCTGTGTCAGACGCACCAGCATGTCCGGGGTCAGCTCCGTCAGGCTGTGCATGAAGCGCAGGTATTTTGACTGCGGCGAGAGATTACGCACGAAGGCCTGTTCCAGCGCCGCATCCTCGGGACGGATGGGGCGGACCTTGAGGTCCGTCCCATCGGGCAGCTGCCAGTGGGATACCAGATCCGCCGGATAGGGGTGTATGGCCATGTGGGCATAGCGGTGCTGGCCCGGGGGTGTGAAGCGCACCGCGATACGCACATCCACCGCCATGGCACCGTTTTCATCCGCCACCAGAGGATTGATATCCAGTTCCTGTATCTGCTCCAGCTCACACACCATCTCGGAGACGCGCAGCAACACCCGCTCGACCTCCTCCATACGCGCCGGCGGCATGTTGCGGAATGCGCCCAGCAGGCGCGAAATCTTGGTCTTTGCGATGAGGTCGCGGGCGATGAATGCGTTTAGCGGCGGCAGGGCGATGGCCCGGTCCTGGAGGACCTCCACGGCAGTGCCGCCGGCGCCGAAGCTGATCACCGGGCCGAATACCGGATCGGTGATCACGCCGATGAGCAATTCCCGGCCGTGGCGGCCGCGGAACATGGGTTCTATGATGACCCCCTCGATATGTTTGTCCGGGTATTGCCGCTGCACCGACTCGATCAATTCATTGAAGACGCGCCGCACGGACGCGGCGTCGCGCACGTCCAACCGTACGCCGTCCGCATCGGATTTGTGCACGATCTGCGCTGAATTGATTTTCATGGCCACCGGAAAACCCACCGTCTCGGCCGCCACCAACGCCTCCGCGGCGGAGCGGGCGGCAACGGCCTGCACCACCGGGATATCGAAAGCGTGCAGCACGGCCCGGGCCTCCTCCCCGCTCAACAGCGTGCGGTTATCCGCCAGTGCCGCCTCGATGATCAGACGTGCCCCCTGCGCGTCAGGTGCACTGCTGGGTGCCAACGGTCCCGGTACCTGCATCAACAACTGCTGGTTATGCTGATGATCGTAAAGGCAGGCAAAGGCCTCCACCGCCGCCTCCGGATTGTGAAACACCGGAATCTTGTGTGCCACGAACAACTCACGCCCCCGGGCCACCTGTTCCTCACCCATCCAGCAGGCCAGCACCGGCTTACCACAGCCCTGGCTCGCCTCCACCACCGCCTTGGCCGCCGCCTCGGGCTGGGTCATGGCTTGCGGAGTCAGCATGACCAGCGCCCCGTCCACACCGGGATCCTGGACACAGGCGCTTACCGCGTCCGCATAGCGCTGGGGCACGGCATCACCGAGGATATCCACCGGGTTGGCATGGGACCAGCCGGCGGGCAGTACTGCCTCCAACCGTGCCACGGTCGCCGGACTCAGGTCGACCACCGCCACACCCAGATCCACGGCGCGGTCCACAGCCATGACGCCGGGACCGCCGCCGTTGGTGATCACCGCCAGGCGATTGCCCAGGACGCGCTGATGGGTGGACAGCATCTCCGCCGCGGCGAACAATTGCTCGACCGTCTTGGCCCGCACCACACCCGCCCGGCGCAGCGCGGCGTCAAACACATCATCGGCCCCTACCAATGCACCGGTATGGGTTACCGCCGCCCGCGATCCGGCCTCGTGGCGACCCGATTTGACCACCACCACCGGCTTCATGCGCGCCGCCGCGCGCAGTCCGCTCATGAACGCGCGCGAATTGCGAATGCCCTCCACATATAACAAAATGCTTTTGGTATGGGGATCCATGGCCAGAAAATCCAATACGTCTCCAAACCCCACATCGGCGGCGTCCCCCAGGGAAACAATCGTGGAAAACCCCACCTGGTTAACCTTGGCCCAGTCCAATACTGCCGTACACAGCGCCCCTGATTGGGACACCAGGGCGAGGTGGCCGGCGTGGGCAATATTGTTACTGAAGGTGGCGTTCATGCCGACCCGCGGACGCATCACTCCCAGGCAGTTGGGACCGAGCAGGCGTATCCGGTATTGACGCGCCGCCGCCAGGGTCTTGTCCAGCAGGTCCGAGCGGCCGTTATCGCTGCGAAAACCGGCGGACAGAATAATCATCGCGCGCACACCGTGTTCGCCACACTCGTGAATGATCCCCGGCAGCGTCGCCGCCGGCGTGGCGATCACGGCCAGATCCACCGCTTGGTTGATCTCGCCAATCGCCGCATAACAGGGATGGCCCGCTACCTGTTTGTATTTGGGGTTGATGGCGTGCACAGTGCCGCCAAACCCGGACTCGATCAAGTTCCCGAACACGCGCGCGCCGACGGCATCGGACCGCTCGCTTGCGCCGAATACCGCTATGGAAAGCGGCTCAATCAAGTGTCTCAGGTAATGCCAGGTCATGATCAGCCCTATCGCTAATATCAAGATGATGAGACGATCACACCGTGCCAAGCGACCGTGTCTTGCATAAATCTCCACAGGCTTGTTTCAGGAATGCAAGTAACCCCTTGATATCCTGCCACAACGTGTGCAACAGACTGGAATAAGCCACTGAATTTAAAGTACAGAATTAGCGTGTAAAATAAAAGGTATAGGCGATCAGTTGACAGCGATTTTTAGCTTTGTTATAGGAAATCTTGCATCCTGTGGATAAGTTTTTGCCCCAGTATGTGTACGGGGGGGACTCTTTTGTTAGTCACCATGACGATGTCCGCCGGATGGGTCATGGGATACCGCGCAGATAAACTAAATGACTAAAAAAATGCCAAGCAGTCGGGCAAACAGCCTGTGCGCATCTATCGTATGGAAAGTATTGGTTTTGTGCATAGTGGCACTCACGGGTTGCACATCCATACAGAAGACACCCGCCCGGCTTTATGCGCTCAATGACGGAAAGATCATACACGTTCTACTGTATCGCCTGAATGACGGGCATGGCCGTGCCACGGCGAGGATGCCTGACGGCAGCGTGCTTGAGGGGAATTACAGCCTGACGTCGGTGTCTGACCACTCCGCTGAGCAGGGTGGTCATCCCGCGGCATCGGAATCAGGCCAGGCGGATATCACCTGGGCGGAACACTACGGCTATAGCAAGGCGGCGGATCCCCACCCGCGTGGCACAGGGACGCTCAAGGGCGGCACGGGTTTCACTATACACTTTGTCATCTATAGCATTAATATCGAAGGCGGCTATGGCACGGGACTTGGCCGGGACAACGATGGGATGTGGTATAGACTGCACGTTGGTGAACCGGATTGAAGGGCAAAACCGACGTCGGTGTTCGACATCGGCATCCACCGCCACTGATGGCGATAAAACTTAAAATAATCAAAAAGTTATCTTATATCGAATCGCCATGAAACTGTTATATGCGCTATCACTTATTCCGTGCCTGCTATACGGCTGCGCCTTCTACCAGGTAACGGCGGCTCAGCTCTACGATTTCAATTCCGGCATGCTGAGCAGTGCCCGGTTTTATGATCTTGAGGAACCCCACAGCCGCATTACGGCAACCTTGTACGACGGCGAAGAATTGCGCGGGGAATTCACGCTCACCAATGAGCACTCCTCTACCCTGCCGCGGACCGCCCGGCTGGACTTCGATCAGACGCTTGCCAGCGACAAGCAAAGCAAGGCTGAAGCCACCGCCACACCTCACACCGATAAAACACTCGCCGCTACCTTCGGATTTACCCCGGACGAAGATGCCAGACCGGTTGGCGTCGCTACGTTGGTAGGAAACAAGGGCACGGTATTACAGATCGTCATTTACGATCTGGATGCCGCGCGCGGCATCGGCAGCGGCGTCGGTCTGGATAACAAGGGCAATTGGTACCTGGTGCGTCTCGGCAGCTGACCAGCGCCTTGTCAAGGCTGCAGCGTACTGCCATGATGGTAGCAGATCCATCAGCGAGGAGTACGCGTTGTGGAAGCACAGCAATTGACCAAGACCCTGCTTGACGCCAAAAAGGCTAAGGGTATGTCATTTGATGACCTCGGCAAAATCGTCGGCAAAAGCGCGGTGTGGATCGCCGCTCTGCTGTACCGCCAGGCAAGCGCCAGTTACGATGACGCCACCCAGATCGCCACAGCCCTGGGCCAGGGACCCGATGTGGCCGAGGCCCTGACCGAGTGTCCAATCAAGGGGTTGGGGCCGGTGGTCCCCATCGATCCGTTGATCTACCGCTTTTATGAAATCATGCAGGTCTATGGATTCCCGTTGAAGTCGGTCATTCACGAGAAATTCGGCGACGGCATCATGAGCGCCATTGATTTCACCATGGAAGTGGATAAAGAACCCGATCCCAAGGGAGACAGAGTCAGGGTAACGCTGTCGGGCAAATTCCTGCCCTATAAGAAGTGGTGATGACACCCGCGGACGCGATGCATCCGTGGGTGATTACCGTGGCGTTGTCACACTGAGCAGCTACGGTGCTGATTGCTGCTGTTTGGCGAATTCCTTTTGGGTTTTCTCCAGATCCTGCATCAGTTGGCCGGTCTCAGGGTGCTTCTTCTTCATGGCATTGACCATCGCATCCTGAAGATCCGCCTGTGCTTTCTTGATTTTCGGCTCACTGAATGCCTTGTTCTGGGCCTGCTCGAAATGCGACTTTCTCTGTATGAATTCCCGAAAGAGCTTGCGCTTATCCTCTTGCTTCAAATCTTTCTTTTGCAGTTCTCCCTGCAGGTCCGTGAGGCGCTTCATCTCCTGATTGGCATCGTAGTCCTTTGAGCTCATAGTGGACATCAAAAGCGCCCTGAACTGTTCTTCCTGCTTCTGTAGTTCCGGGTATGACGCGATAGTGTCTTTTTGAATCTCGGATAGTTTTTTCTCCACCTCGTTCAGGTGCTTGCGGGTCTCCTGAAGGGATTTTAAATAGGCCTGTTTGGCGGCGTCACTCTTGGCATCGGCATATACGGTCGGACTGCCCAGTGCAGCCACCATCACCATCAAAAATAACAGCGGGATGACGCGACGCGGCATATTCAGCGGCCCAATATAAAACGTCTGGCGAATCGATTTCATAACAACCTCTTGAGATGAATATTTCTAAGTCGGCGTAATTGCTTCATATTTTCATGAATATTATAACTTTAACAGTAACCAGTGTGTGTTTGTCAAACGCAGACGGCATCGTTCCTTTACAAAAGTAGATTATAATTGAGTAATGATTTTTGCTAACACTCAGAAATACTTAAAAATCATTATAACGATGGCTGGCGCCATCGGCACACCTCGGCAAACAGACAGTCGCAACACCGGTTATGGTAAATTACCCCATCATTGATGTGAAACCCGGGTTCCGCTGTCCTCTCAGGCAGTGGATCTTTCCTCGATAATGTACTCAGGCGACGCATTAATTCACATATCTCCAGTCCATGGCACGCCATGATCCGAAGCTGAGTCATGCAAGAACAGCGCCGACAGGCAACCGATTTACCCGCCCCTTCCCTAGAAGACAGGGAACACGAACTGCTTACCGCTCTGCTACAGGTGGGCGGTCTCCTCATCACCGTCATGGACCGTCACGGCCGCATCACGCTGTTCAACCGGGCGTGCGAGCAGCTCACGGGGTGGACCTTCGCGCAACTGCGGGAGCGGTATGTGTGGGATGTCCTGGTGGCGCCCGAGGAGGCG
>CAYXAX010000060.1:0-13574 GCA_964463055.1 uncultured Gammaproteobacteria bacterium
TCCGACACCGCACTAAACAAGGGACCAATACCATGTATATCAAGCTGTTTCAGAGTTTCGTATCATTGTGCCTCGGCATGACGACCCTGGCCGCCTGCGCCGAGCCCGGCCCGCAGACCATCACCGTTACCCTGACAACGTATGGAACCAGCCTCGCGCCGCACAGACCTCACGCCGGCGACGTAAAATTCGTGGTGAAGAACAATGCCAAGGACATGACCCACGAGTTCTTCCTGGTAAAAACGGACCTACCCCAGGACAAACTCCCCGTGGATGATGAAGGCAAGATTGATGAAGACTCGCCGCAGATCGAGAAAATCATCGCGGCGGAGGATTTGAACCCCGGCAAGAGAAGCGAGCTGTCGGTTAATCTGGCACCGGGGCATTACGTGTATTTCTGCAACATCAACGCCCATCACATGATGGGCATGCGGGGCGAATTCACCATTTCACCGCGCTTCGCCGAGAATAAGCCCGTCAGCCGATAATCTATACATGCACGGATAGCACGACCCGAGTGGCAAGCGTCGCTTCACTACTGTGTACGACACCAGGTGCGCCACATATGGCGATAAGCATCCTGAAGAGAAGCAGTGAAAGCCGCGCCGTCACATAAAGGTGAATCCAGCATCCTTTCCCGCAAGGTCGCGCGCAGGACACTCAAGGCGTTCAGGTCGTCAGCCAGGGCGGCGGCTCTGGTGATATAGTCCTCTTCCGTGTTGACGACGAACTCATCCAAACCCATGGTTGTCAGGATGCTCTCCCCCACCCTACCGGCAAATCTGTCGCCGCGCAACGTGATCACCGGCACCCCCATCCATAACGCCTCTGCCGTCGTCGTCCCGCCGTTGTAAGGAAACGGATCCAGGGCGATATCCACCTCATGATAGGCCGCAAGCATTCCCTCTCTGGGTGAATAACCGGAAAGCCGCAGGCGATCTGACCCAATCCCGGCATTTTCAAACAAGGCCTTGTAGCGCTTCTGATTGGTGTCCGAATCAGCCCCTCTATATTTGATAAAGAGACGCGAATGCGGCACCGCGCGCATCAGCCTCAACCAGCAGTCGAACAATGCCGGGCTCAACTTTGCTGGATTATTAAAACAACCGAAAGTAATCGTCCCGGCCGTCAGCGCCGGTAACGGCGATACATCTATAGGATGGCGGGGCGGGGAAAAACACAAGTAGCAGTGAGGCAGGCGCACTACTTGCTCCACATAAAGGCATTCATCCATGCGGGGAATGACACACCGGTCGGCGATAATGTAGTCCATTGCCTCCATGCCGGTTGTGGCGAAATATCCCATCCAGGTCGCCTGAACAGGGGCCGCTTTGTGTGCGAAGACCGGCAAACGGTTTTCAGCGGTATGACCCGACAAATCAACCAGCACATCAATACTGTCGCGCTGTATCTGTTGCAACACCGCCTCATCAGACTGTCCCGCAATGTCGACCCAATGATCGCTGCAAGCCTGAAGTCGCCTCGTGTACTCGTCGCACATGATCTTGTTGTAGTAGCAAAACACCTCATACCCTGAGCGATCATGGTGAATCAATACAGGCTCTATAAAATAGGAAACAGGGTGCGCGTTAAAATCACCCGACACATATCCGATGCGAAGGCGCCGCGCAGGATTCGGATTATTCAAAAACCGGAACGGCTGATATCTCTCCGGCTTATGCCGCACTGCCCACTGCCGCGCCGCGGCAAACAAGGTATCCGACGAATACTCAGGAAGGTAGCACATCGTCATTAACATACTGCTTTGGATATCCGCCCGGGAGGGCGCGATGGCGAGAGCCTTTTGAAACAACTCCATGGCGGATTCGGCATCACCCTGCCGATTACGCATCGCACCAAGACTCAGATACGGCTCTATCAGTTCAGGATTCAACTGCATGGTCTTAATGAACATCCGCTCCGCATCAACCATGTATCCCTGCCCCTTGAGAATTATGCCCAGGTTGTTGTAGACCTCGGCATAATTGGGATCCAGGCCCAAGGCATGTTGATAATTGCTTATCGCCCGCGCCACCTCACCCTGTTCGTAAAGCGCCGCGCCGAGGTTATTGTATGCGGCGGCCATATTGGGGTTAATAAAAATCGCCTTCTCATAACATGAAATCGCTTCGGTATATATTTTCTGCACTCTTTTTATATTACCCAGATTGTAAAAGGCATCCGCGGACTGCGGTTTGAGCCGGACAACAGTTTCATAACACTTCGCTGCGTCTTCGTATTTTCCCTGCCTGAACCATATATTTCCGAGATCGGTGTAGGCCTCGGCATTTTGCGAATCGATTTGGAGAACCGTTTGATAACTGGCGATCGCCTCCTCGTGCTTTCCCTGGAGCATGAGGGCTTTGCCCAGATTGACATGTGCCTCGCAGTATTCCGGGCGCAGTCCGATAGCGCGCCGACAGCAATCACCCGCCGCATCAATCTCCCCGAGCTTGCCATAGACACGCCCGAGCCAGAACCATGCCTCGGCATCATTGGTAGTGTTGCGACAGATCGAGTCAAACACGGCCTTGGCCTCTTCGAGGCACCCTTCCTCGACAAGACGCATGCCCTCACGTTTCATTGCACCTGATTTATCATGTATATTGTTCATTATGCATGGCGGGCATATCCGAAAGATGACAATCCGTATTGTGTCGTCTATTTGAGACAAATGCAGTATTTTTAAGATCGTTGTTTTCATCATTGCCAAACGCGGCGATTATTGGTAAAAATCGACCATCGATCTTGTCCCGCTGGCTATCGCTGCCGGAGGGATTTCTCAATGTTGGCGGCATAATAGTTGCATCATGACTTGCGAGTTAATGCTGTTAACACCAAGTAGAGGAGTATGGGCATGTTCGAAAAGAATCCATTGAAGCGCTCCGCCGGAAATCCCGCGGAATCCCAGGAAGTGGCTACCGCCAGCACCCCCCCCGCGCCCAAAGCACCGTCCTATGAACGCACCACGGGTCTTGCCACCATCGGGCCCTCCATCAACATCAAGGGTGAGCTCAGCGGCGAGGAGGACCTGGTGATCCAGGGCAACGTGGAAGGCGCCATCAATCTTAAACACAACAATCTGACCATTGGCAAGGAAGGCAAGGTCAACGCCAACATCCAGGCACACACCATCATTGTGGAAGGCACCCTGAAGGGAGACGTCTTCGGTGATGAAATGGTGATTATCAAAAAATCCGGCAATGTGCACGGCAATGTCTCAGCGCCGCGGGTCAGCCTGGAGGACGGTGCGAAATTCAAAGGCAGCATGGATATGGACTACAAAGGTTCAGGATCGACTGCTTCACGCAACGACACCGCATCCGCCTCGGTATTCAAGCTCGACAACAAGCCAGCCCATGCCGAGAAGTCCTCCTCAAAGGCATCTTTTGAGACAACCAAAGACGCCGTGACGTAACGGCGCCATTAACCGGCACCGGGCCGGTGAGTCAGGGCAATGAGCGGATAGAGGACAATGTGGCTGCATCACAGCAATTTCGGCCCGGAAGCGGTCGCACCTGGACGCCAGGAAACAAAGAGCCCCGTATTTGCATCGCTGATTGAGGCAATGGGCAAAAAGGCAACCCAGGTCGTCCTCGACCTGGGTCCCGCTCGGCCGGCCAATCTGGAACTGCTGTCGCAGTTCCGCTGCAAACTGTTCATCGAAGATGCCCATGAACTGGTCGAGGGCTTCACCAGTGAGCCGACTGCGGACGAGACTGTACTGAAAGCCTGGCTGGCGCAGTGGTCTGCGGGGATCGACGACGAATCCGTAGACGTATTGCTGGCCTGGGATATCTTCAATTATCTCACGCCGGGTTTGTGCAGGATTTTCATAGATCATGTTACGCCACTGCTAAAACCCGGCGCTCACCTCTACCTCCTGGTCTATTCACAGCAGGAAATGCCCGCGTTGCCCATGGAGTTCATGACCATCGCGGCCGACAGGATAGAGTGCAGGCCGCTGACGGGCGAAACACGCCGCTGTCCCCGATTCAATCAAACGGAGCTCACAAAACGCCTGCGCAATTTTTCCGTAATCAAATCGGTATTACTGCGCAACGGACTGCAGGAATACTTAATGAAGCGATCGGCCTGACAATTGAAAAGTGCGCCCAAAAAAAGCGCCGCACTTTTCAAGCACCCGTTACGATGAGGAACTTCGCCATATACCTGGCGAATTGACAGCACTGAATTGTGAGTATGCAGGCGTCCAATCGGTCAAACACGACGCTGGGCCGCGTGCCGAATCAACCCGGCACTTGAGAAATTTTCCCGCCAATCGCAGCGCGCTGCGCCATCCAGTCACTGGTTGGAACCGATCCGACACAGCTACCCGCAGGCGCCATACCCGATAGCCAGGGTGCGTGGCCTTCAACCGCTTCTCTGGCAGAGATACCCTCCCGGCACATCAGAGCTGCATAATATAGAAACAAAAATTGCACCCTGCATAATTTTGCGTACTCCGATTATCGCGTTCCGCACGGTCATGCTGGGCAGGATGCACCCATGGCAATGCTTCACCTCCACGTTCTTCGAAAAAAATATCAATACATTTAATATGTTATATGGATAACGAGGTTCGCGCCGTATGGCGGAGAGCAACGCGCCCGATTGGCGCACAAGTTGCTAAGGCTACACGGCACGGCAACACTTCATTTCCGGCTTATTCCGCGACCCGTTACCACACGATCTTCTAATACAACTAGCGAGACAGAGAATGCCCATCGGAAGTCGCTACACACTTTTCCTGACAGCGCTGCTGTATGTGGCCGTAAGCCAGACGGCCCTGGCAGTAGACAAGGCGCGTGACTTTGTCCTTCCCACCGACTCAGGGAAAATCGAGCTGTCGCAGCTCAAGGGCAAAGTGGTTTATCTCGACTTTTGGGCGTCCTGGTGCCCGCCTTGCCGCAAGTCTTTCCCGTGGCTTAATGAGATGCAGCAACGCTACGGCCAGGAGGGTTTCGCCGTGGTTGCAGTCAATATGGATAAGTCACATGACCTGGCAAGCGCATTTCTTCGCAAATTCCCGGCAGACTTTACCGTGGCTTACGACCCAAGCGGCAATGTGGCGGAGAAATATCAGGTCCAGGGCATGCCGTCTTCCTTCTTCATCGATCGTAATGGACGGATACGGGAATCCCACATGGGGTTTCGCGAAGAGGATACCTCCCAGTTGGAGGACACTCTGCAGTCGCTTTTAATGCAGTAACGGTGATGCGCGCATTATTCATTAGCGTCATGATCCCGATGCTCATGCTCAGCGGCTGCAGCACCGTCAAACCCTGGGACCGCGACCTGCTTGCCCAGAAAAAAATGCAGCTGGTGCCCGCGCCCCTGGATAATGCCCTCGATGAACATATCTTTTTCAGCAAGGAGGCGGCCAGCGGCGGCCAAGGCCTGGGCGGCGGCGGCTGCGGATGCAATTAGACGAGCGTTCCTCCCTGCGCAGCGCGCTGGCCGCAGCGAGCTGCGGGTTGCTGGGAATATCACCCGCGCTTGCCAGCGCTGATACTCCGGACAATTTTCAGGTCGACAGCGCCCTGCTCTACTACGCGGAAAAAGACCGGGTAAAGGTTGCCGAATTCTCCGGCATCTTCACACAAACACTGGGGGAAGACGAAACCATCAGCCTGTCGCCAACCATCGACAGCATCACCGGGGCCTCACCCACCGGCGCCACCAGCACCGACAAAACTCAGACTTTCGGCACCAATGACACGACGCCGGCAAATACGCTCCCCGTCAAACACTTCATCGATCATCGTTTCGCCGCATCGGTCTCCTGGCAGCGTCCCATCGACCGCCTGACAAAAACAGTGTTGGGGGCCGAAGGTTCCGCCGAACATGATTACACCTCTCTGGGGATCAACGCCTCAATTGCGCGGGATTTCGACAACAGGCTCACTACCCTCGGCGCCGGCGCCTCTGCCGACTTTGACACGGTATTGCCCGCCAGCGGAATCGTGCCCCAAGGGTTGGCGCCCCTGGGCGTATCCACCAACACAGTGACTGCCTTTTCTACACCTGCCGAACCTGTCTTCAAGCAGGTAAACAACGGTGTAGTGGCTCACACCGTCACTTCCGCATCGGGCACGATCATCGGCGGCGGTTCCACTTCAAGCGGCGGGCTGGACAGCATCTATATCCCGCATCAATCCAGGGGCAAGGAGGTCATTGACGGCCACATCGGCATTACCCGGGTGATCAACCGCCGCACCCTGATGCAGTTCAATTACGGCCTGGGCATCTCGACCGGCTATCTCACCGACCCATATAAAATCATCAGCATGATAGACGGCACCAGTGGTGAGACGGTTGGTTACATCACAGAGCAGCGGCCGCAAAACCGCCTCCGGCAGACCCTGTACTGGGAAACGGTGGTGCATCTGCCCGAAGACGTCATACATCTGTCCTACCGATACTTCTGGGATGACTGGGGTATCCGTTCCCACACGGTGGATGTGCATTATGACTTCGAACTGGGACACGGTTTTTACATCGAGCCGCAGGCGCGCTATTACACGCAGACCGCCGCGGATTTTTATCATCACAGCCTGATTGACGGCGCATCACTCCCCGATTACGCCAGCGCGGATTATCGTTTAGCGCAGATGACGTCTTACACCTACGGCGTGAAGCTTGCCATGCCGCTGGGTCAGGATGGAGAGCTGAGCGCCCGCGCTTCCTATATGAAACAGACCGGCATCAGTCATCCCGCCGATGCCATCGGCGTGCAAACCACCCAGGACCTGTATCCGGGCCTGCGGGCAATGATTTTCCAGATCGGTATTTCATTCAAACTCTAGTACAGACAGGCGGCATGAGGTGAATTTCGAATGGATCGGGACCGGCGCCTATTGGCGCGGGTCTTTTTCCGCCATGGGCGGGCCCTGCGAGATCTTGTTCGACGGCATTGATGAGTCCCTCGCAAGAAGGGTATGTAATCTGGCCCGCGCCGAGGCCACGCGCATCGAGCATAAATACAGCCGCTACCGCGACGACAGCGAACTGACCAGGATCAACCACAGCCATGGTCGCGCTGTTACCGTCGATGCGGAGACGGCGCAGCTGCTTGATTACGCTGAACGCTGCTACCGGCTCAGTCAAGGCAAATTCGATATCAGCTCCGGCGTACTGAGAAGAATATGGCGCTTCGACGGTTCGGACAAAATACCCGATGCTGCGTCCATCACCACAACCCTGGCCCATGTAGGCTGGGACAAGCTCCTGTGGCGCAATCCCGTACTCATCCTGCCCGCGGACATGGAACTGGACTTCGGCGGTATCGGCAAGGAATACGCCGTGGACCGCTGCGCCATGCTGTGTCGACGGGAATGCGACGCCGGCGTGCTGATCAACTATGGCGGCGATATCTATATCAGCGGCCCGCGACGCGGCGACCAACCCTGGATCATCGCCATCGATGACCCATATGCCACCGGCAAACACGGCACACAGACTCTGACCTTACACAAGGGCGGCGTCGCAACCAGCGGCGATGCGCGTCGATTTCTTCTCAGGGATGGTATTCGCTACAGCCATATCCTGGACCCTCTGACCGGCTGGCCGGTCAGGGATGCGCCGCGGTCGGTCACGGTAGTGGCGCAAAGCTGCCTCGAGGCGGGCATGTTGGCGACCTTTGCCATGCTGCAGGGCGCGAACGCCGAAAATTTCCTGCGTGAACAAAACGTCCCCCACAAATGCATACGCTGATCGCGTAGCGTCTGAATCTTCCAGGCGAATTCGACACCCACCGAAATTCGCGGTGTACGACTAGACCACCACCCGCTCGATCACCGCCAGCGATCCCAAACTGATACCCACCCACAGCAACACGCCCAAGACCAGCGCCCGCACTCCCACGCTGCGCAGGGTATGCCTGGCCAAGCCGGCGCCGATCAGGAACAGCGTCAGGGTCATGGCATGCTCCGCCACGGCTGTAATCAGCGGAGCAGCGTCGGCCACCGCCGGCACCAGCGTACGCGCCAGTGATGCCAGCAGGAACAGACCGATAAACCATGGCAGGGCAATCCACGGGGCGCCCGCGCCGGGCCTGCCTGTCCCCCGGCGGTAGATCAGCGCCGCCGCCAGACTCACCGGCACGATCCACAGGGCCCGGGAGAGTTTCACCGCGGTGGCCACCTGCAGGGCCTGGTGGCCATAGCTGGAAGCGGCACCCACCACGGACGAAATGTCATGAATCGCCACCCCCGCCCAGGTGCCGAACTGGGCCTGAGTCAAACCAAGGTAGTGTCCGACCATGGGAAAGACAAACAGTGCCACGGCGTTGAGCAGGAACACCGTGGCCAGCGACACCGACATCTCCGCTTCACCGGCCGCTATCACCGATCCCACCGCGGCAATGGCCGACCCACCGCAGATCGCGGTACCGGCACATACCAGCGTGGTGGTCAGCGGGTGGAGGCGCAGCCACCGTCCCAGGGTATAGCCCACCACCCAGGTGAACGCAATGGTCACTGCGGCAAACCAGAAACCCTGCACCCCCACCCGGGCCACGGCATGCAGGTCCATGTTGAAACCCAGCGCCGCCACCGCGGCCTGCAGCAGCAGTTTCGCCGTGACCGCCGTCCGGGCGGCATAGGGGTTGCCTACCAGCAACGCCAACGCCATGCCCACCGCCAAGGCCTCCGGCGGCGTCAGCCAACCCCCGACACAGATCACTGCGCCGATCGGCAATAAGAACGCGCCCACCCACCCCGTTGGGACGAAGCGAGTTGCTTCAACCTGAGATTCACTTGCCATGACCATAAGCTCCATAGAGATGATGGGCTCAGATTAACCCCTGTTCTAAAATTAAAAAATTACATATACTTCATGTAATTCATAACTTGAGGTTATGTATTGAATCTGAATCATCTCGCGATATTCCTGGCGGTTGCGGAATCCGGGAGCATCGGCGGCGGCGCGGCGCGCCTGCATATCAGCCAGCCGGCGGTCTCCAAGCAGCTCAAGGAATTTGAGCACACCCTGGGGCTGGCCCTGTTCGACCGACTGCCCAAGGGGGTGCGGCTCACCGCGGCGGGGGAACAATTGCTGGTCTTCGCCCGGCGCATTGCCGCGGCTGAAGGAGCGGCGGAACAGACGCTGGCGGAACTGCGCGGCCTGCGCGCCGGTCGTCTGGCCATCGGCGCCAGTACCACCATCGGCAATTACCTGTTGCCCGCCCTGCTGGCGCAATATCGCCAAACATGGCCGGGGATCGAAATCGCGCTGGAAATCGCCAACACCGAGGTCATTCAGCACAAGCTGTTGGAGAATTCCCTGGACCTGGGCTTGACCGAGGGCTTTGTGGAGAACGACGAACTGCGCGCCGACATCTTCGCCACGGACCGGCTGGTGGTTATCGCCGCACCCGATCATCACTTGGCGGGTTGCGCCGGGCTTACCCTGCAGCAGCTTTGTGACGAACCCTGCCTCCTGCGCGAACCGGGGTCGGGCACACGCTCGGTGATCGAACACATGCTCATGGAACGGGGCCTGCAGCACACGCCGTCCATGTCCCTGGGTGGTACCGAGGCGATCAAGCGGGCGGTCGCCGCGGGCGCCGGCATTTCACTGGTATCCCGTCTGGCGGTCACCAGCGAACTGGCCGCCGGGACCCTGGTACTGCTGGCGGTGGATGACCTGCAGCTCGAACGCCCCCTGCACAAGGTCCGCTTGCGAAACAAGCAATCCAGTGGGGTGGTGCAGGCCTTTGAGGAGTTACTGTCACGTCAACTCCACACCGATATCTAGGGCGTTCTGCCGCACTGATACAGAAAACGGCGCATTTGGCGCGACGGGACGGCTCAGCGGTGGGTGAGTCTCTTCCTGAGCAGAATCTCATCGAAGCCCGCGCCGATGAGCCCGTCCAGCGTGGCCACTTGACCAAAACCGTGCCGCTCATAGAAGGCCAGTGCGCCCGTGTTGAAGTCCGAGCACAGCACCCACAGACTGGACGCGCCGGCAGGTGCTTGCGTCTCGAACCAGCGCATGACGGCGGCACCGATGCCGCGCCCCTGCGCCTGGGGCAGCAGACCCAGAAATTCCAGATAGGGGCCACGCAGCCATGGTTCGCGGATCGAAACCGCCCCGGCCAGTGCGCCCTCGGCATGGATCGCGAAGCGGTTGCCCCCCGGCTCGTGCCGTGACAGGTAGCCGGCCAGCGCCGTGTCGCTATAATTCGCGCGCCGCCAAGGATCGATGGCGGCAAAGCCCGCGCCAAGCAAAACCGCTTCCGCGGCCGTGATCGCACACAGCGTCACCGACCCTAGATCGTAGTACGTTTCACTGTAAGATCTGATTTCGCTTATCGCCATGGCGCGTGTCCCGTCAATAGCGGTCGTTGTCGCCCGGCCGCTGCTCGTAACAGGTCGAGGCGATGACCGGTTTACCGGCCGCGAGCAACTCGCTGACGGTGACGAAGCGGTAGCCTTGCGCCTGCAGTTTTGGAATGAACAGCGCCAGCGCGCGCGCCGTATCGTGGCCTTTGCCGTTGGCATGCGCCACGATGATTGAGCCCGGCCTGACGCGTTTTCTCACAACCGCCGCGATGCGCTCCGCGCTCTGGCCCTTCGCCGGGTCACCAGTGACCACATCCCATTGAATAGCGACCATGCCCGCATCACCGACTGCCTTCATGGCGGCCGGACTGCAGGTGCCGTATGGAAAACGAAAGGCAGAGAAGTGTTGCGGAATGCGCGCCATCGCGGCCGGCGTCAAGCAGGCGCGCCCGACGAGCTTGCGCCGGGTCTGTTCGTAGGCGGCTTCGGCACGCGTTATCTCGTTTTCCAGGGCGCGGCCGGACAGTTTGCGCAGGTTTCTATGCGACCAGGTGTGATTGCCGACCTGGAAAAGCGGGTCGGCGATAAGCTGCTGCGCCCGCTCGGGATGCGTTTCCAGCCACTTGCCGCCGGCGAAGAACGTCGCCTTGATGTGGTGCGCACGCAGATAATCAACGACACCGCCGTCATAGCCGGTGACCTCGCCATTCGCCTCGCACAGATCGAAGGTAAGGGCCACAAGCTTGACACCCGGCGGTAGCGCGACGCGCCGTATCGATCCGCGCAGCGCCGCCGGAAGTGGGGTTGGCGTGTAATGCGCCGACGCCGGCGCAGCCATATGTGCGCCGGGCACACCCCGGTGGGTGGCACGCTCCGCCGCGCGGCCCTTGAGGGCATCGCTGCACCAGCAGGCGCCGGGCTGCTGCATTTTTCCCGCCGCCGACGCCACTGTCGAATGCAGGACCAAAATGACACCTAGTGCGAACAGTCGCAGCATCGTCATGGTCCTGTCAGGTTGTGCATGGCGAAAAGCCGATTTAACCATGGTTTCCTGTGTATTTGCAGTAATGCAGTGATCGCCTTCAATACCTACGACCTCATGCATGAGATCATGGGCTATAAGCCTTTTATCCAGTACCCGGCATCCCTGACCAAGGCGCCAAGGCGTGGATACCGTCAGTCAATAATGGCAGAGAATATGCTCCTGAAACAATCACTTTTGGCAAACTCCAGAGCACGCTAGCGGTGTCTTAGCCTGAAATTCATTCGCAGGCTGATTGCGGAATTTCCGGCAACCATAACCATATAGTGAAGCAGATGCAGCAGCCCGTAGAGAGCTGCTGGCGGGAGCACAATCTCGACAACACCTATGTCAGATGGATCTGGGAATCCGCCACGCGGGCCGGATTGACGGGAATTATCGTGTGGGGCCGTGGTGAATGATTATCAGCACAATTCCACCCACCGTCATGAGCATGCCCGCGGCAATGATCAACCAATGGTCGCTGACTACATCGAGAATGTTGGCGCGGGAGGGATCGGCCGGATCATAGTGGACGCTCACCACGGCACCTTTGGGATATTTCTCAAGACACCTTGCCTTGAACTCCTCATCCGGCGTGAGGCTGCGCGGGTATTCCAAAGTGGCAACGTAGTCGCGGCCGCCGACGGCATAGCCGAACTCTATATGGGGCAGCAGATCATTGTCCTCCGACTCCGGCCTGCATTCCGTAATCACACCGTCGACGGCGGGCCAGTCGCGGATGCGCTTGTTTTTGGCGGTGGCTATCCAGCCCCAGATGATGGTGGCGACACCGGTGAGCGTGAACAGAGAGAGTATGATTAGATTGGGGTTGATACGCAGCATTTGGCCATTAAGTTTATATCGACATTGGCAAAAAGCAAGCGCATTTCACTGATATACGCGGCACGCGGTCAACTATGCATGTCAATCATGTGGGGTGCATGACAAATCCCTGATTCAACCAAGGTTGAAAATGGCTTCACAGCCTTATAGCAAGCACCCTCAACGTCCATGGTCTTGAGATTATCTGCTACGCTACATTAGCCACGCGCACCCTCACGTCCGGATATCGACCCTCCCCACCCGCCGGCCAAAATCACGTCGGAGCATGATAAATTGGCCGCACAATTCACGTCCCGAATGGATGCAAAACCGACTCAGATCAAATGCGGCATGAGTGCAATCTTGTACCGCGCTTTGCCATCTGGTACCGTTGCTCCAGGCGACATAGGCCACACCGATAGACCCGTGAAGAGCACGGACAACCACGACAGGAAGCACACGAGGCTAAAGAACGCCGGGCATGTATCGGCGCGCTGTTCCCAGCAAATATTAATGCCCGCTTTGCAGAGTATCGCTGTAAACTCATACGGGCATACTGTGATGTTACACGTCGGCTGATAAAGTCACACGGGCAACGCCAAACGTTATGAAAAGTTACAGATACCTCATTGTCGGCGGCGGCATGACCGCGGATGCCGCCGCGCACGGTATCCGTGAGCACGACAAAGACGGATCCATCGCCATGCTGTGCGGTGAAAAATACCCGCCGTATAACCGCCCCCCTCTGTCCAAAAAATTATGGACCGGCAAACCGCTCGAATCCATCTGGCGCAAGACCGAGCAGAGCAAGGTCGATCTCTTCCCGGATACACGCGGGGTGTCTGGCGACGCCGTGAAGAAGACCGTCACAGACAACCACGGCGAGGTCTACCAATATGAGAAGTTGTTGCTGGCGACGGGCGGCGCTCCCCGGCATCTGCCCTTTGCCGATGACGGTGTGATCTATTTCCGCACGCTCGATGACTATCAGCATCTGCGCGCGCTCGCTGACCACAAATCAGAATTCATCGTCATTGGCGGCGGATTCATAGGATCGGAGATCGCGGCCGCACTGACCATTAACGGCTGCAAAGTCACCATGGCCTTCCCCGACATCGGCATCGGTGCGCGCATCTATCCACCCAAGCTGTGCGAATTCCTCAACGCCTACTTCCGCGAGAAGGGCGTTAACGTCCTGGCGGGAGAGAAGATCCGCGCCCTGGTAAAAAAGAACGGGCGTTTCACCGTCAATACCGAAAGCAACAAGACCTTGTCTGCAGGTACGGTCGTCGCCGGGATCGGCATCGAACCCGAGGTTGGCCTGGCGAAGACACTCGGCCTCAAAATCGACAACGGCATCGTGGTTGATGAACTGCTACGCGCATCACCGCCTGATATTTTTGCCGCGGGCGACGTCGCCAACTTCTACAGCCCCGCCCTCG
>CAYXAX010000061.1:0-13514 GCA_964463055.1 uncultured Gammaproteobacteria bacterium
CTTCCACCGAGGCGAAGGACTTCAGCCACTCCGGCAGCGGCGCGGACATGAGGTGATGGGCCGCCGGGGTGGAGTAGAACGCGATGATGGACCAGAAGTGCAGGTGACCGACGCGGTGCGAGTACAGCGGATTACCGGTCAGCTTAGGGATCATGAAGTAGGCGATACCCGCCGCTACCGGGGTGATCCACAACCCTAACAGGTTATGCGCATTCCACCACGTCATATACGCCTCGGTGAGGCCGGTGAGGTGGAAGAATTCCGGCGACTGGCCGATGGAGAACACTACCAGAATCATGAACGTACATGCACCGAAGAACCAGTTGGTTATGTAGATGCCCTGGGTACGCCGGTGAGCGATGGTCATCCACACGTTGATGCCCAGCGGCAGCAGCGCCAACAGCATGAACGCCAGATCGATGGGCCAGATGAAGTCTGAATACTCACGGCCGGAGGTGATGCCCATCCACAGCAGGAACAGGCCCAGTGCCAGACCGCTGTTCCAGTTCATCGCCGTCCATAAACCGAGCTTTTCGGACCACAGCTTGGTGTTGCCCAGGGCCGGGGTCATGTACATCATGGTCATGGCGAAGGCGCCGGATATCCATCCAAGAATCACCGCCAGTACGTGCACCTGGCGCATGTGACCAAAGGCGAACATTTCCGAACCAGTCACCCAGTCGGGAAACGCCAGTTTGGCCGCATTGAACGATCCGAGGCCGGTACCGACGACGAACCAGAATATTGCAGAATATCCGAAGAAGATCGTGGCCGACCCAGGTGGCACGTCTTCATTTTTTCCAAAAAGATATTTGAGAATCATAGGTACAAACCTCCCGAGCAGCTAATTCAGAAGAAGAGTCTCCTGCCCTTCGCCCTTTAGTCTAGAATACACACCCTCATTCCTTTTGCTTGTTCAGCAAATACCACGAGAACCACATACTGGAAAAGGCCAACAGGATTCCGCATGCTCCGGCAAATGACGCTAACATATCGTTACCCTCCTTCTTATCACCACGCGACGTTGTTTCTTTGAGATTCGATCTCGCCGTGCTTTCTCATCGCCAGACCCCAGATCATGGCGAAGGCGATACCGAACAGGATCATCATCCAGTCGACGAATCCACCGAAGGTAAAAGGGTTGTAGGCGTTGTGCAACGGCAGCCCGCCCCAACTCGTATATGGCCCACGGCCGACCGCACACATCACGGCGGCGCCGAACACGCTACCGTTCCCCATACCCGTGGTGATACCACCGACAAACAAGGGGAAAAAGGTTTTACTAAAAGTCAGCTTATTCATCTTGCCCTCCCCAATACAGCTAAACGCGTCCCGACAGAGTTTCCCAGGCAGTGTGGCTGCTCATTTTATGGTATTCGCCGCCACCTCCAGCAGAGATGAGTAGAATTACCACTCTCAAACCCAAAATGCAACCCTGACCCACTACCCCGGATACAAAAATTTGAACAACAGAATCGTGTCACAATACCATACGTCGGTCAAGGGTATTTAAACAATTCCGGGGCGATTATTGCGGCTGTGGAGTTTGTCCTGATTCCGTGTATTTGCTAGTTTATGCCCCATGGTCGACGGCATGAAAACTATAACGACGTCTAGTAGTCTCCATTAGCAGGTGACGATGCTATGAGCATGAGGGAAGTATTGATCTATACCCTGGTCGCGGTCAGTTCCCTGCTCATGATCTCGTACACCGTGCACATGTTCGTGGGCGGGCTGGTGAGCGACCACTCCGAACACACCATCATGGCGGTGGCAGCGGGCCTGTGGGCGTGCGTTATCGGCGCCTTGGCCTGGGATGTGGTACGCCGCCGTCGCGCCCGATAGGCGGCGTTAAACGGCCTGCGGGCCGTTACCGGTACACTTCCAGATAGCCGCGTACATCCTTGAACGCACTCTCACTGTCGAACTGGCCGCGGTGCAGCACATATTGCTGCTTTTTCCCATTGATATCGATGCCACTGATGGCGACGCTCTTTCCGGCCATGTCAGGGAAATAACGCACTTCCTGCACCAACTCCACGCCCTCGCCGTTGCGCAATGCCAAGCGGATACGCTGCTTGTCGATCTCCAGCGCAACGGGCGCGCTGGGCAGCAGCATCAGGCGCGTTTTCATTATCCGCATAAAACCTTGAATGAAGAAAAAGGTAGCCATGAACAACAGCAGGTAGGTCCAGTGCTTGTACGGGCCAAACCAGAGCTTCAGGCCGATGGAAAGCAGAAACACTACGGTAGGCACATACAGCAGCAGGTCCCATATCATCCCCTGCTTATCCTGCTGCAGGTCATAGCGACGCGATTCGGCCCCCATATGTGATTAACTAGATCGCGACGGGGGCATGACCTTCTGTATCTGACGGTCTATTTCAGAGTAGAGCATACGGCCCGCCTCATCGAATTTGACCACGCCGTGGCGGTCGATGATAAATGTCCACGGGTCACCCTGCACTCCGAACTGCCGGTATGCCTCGGTGTTCTGATACTGGTCCATGTGCAGAAACACCACTCGGGACTGGTACTTATCCAACAGCGCCTTGATGGTCTGCAACTGCTTGTCACACTGTGTACAATGCGCCGGCGTGGCGAACTCCAGGAGAATCGGTTTGCCCGTCTTCAGCGCATCGGCGAGGGATAACTGGTACATACGCTTGTCGGGGTATCGGTAAGTGGTGATCTTGCTCAGGTCGCCACCCACGTCGGACAGCGTCTTGGTCTTGATCGCCGGCGCCTTGGCACCCACTTGCAGCAGTCCCGGGTCTAAGTTTAAGTTGCAAGCGGCAAGCCCAAGCACGAGCACCATAAGGAATGCCGTATTTCGCGTTGTCGTATTCATTGGTTTTTCGCCCACCCTGCACATGTGCGGAAAATGTTATAGGCCCAAATGATATTGGCCAATAACACCAGCGAACCAAAGATACCCATCGCCGCCAGGAGCGGACTGACGATGTGCTCCACCTGGGCCGGCGGCATCGTGACGCTAGCCCTGCCGCCGAGGATGCCGGCGGCGGTAAACAGTATAACCATTCCTAGCAGGCCGACATTGTGGGTCCAGAAGTGGACCTTGACGAGCCTCAAGCTGTAAATGGTGCGCTTGGCCAGCCGCGGTATGATGTAGTAGACCGCGGCGAAGATGGCCATTTCCACCCACCCGAGCAGATTGATGTGGGTATGAGCGCGTACGATCAAGTCCCCGTGAAGGCGGTGATCGACAAAGTGCCGAATGCCGGATATCCCGCCCATAATGGCGCCCCATGAAAATCCGATGATGCTGTAGATGATACAGGCATACACGAACCAGAAGATATATTTCGTGTAATCTAATTCCTGCTCGCGCCCCCAGGGCGCACTGCCATTACTGGCCCGGGCCGTTTGCTGGCTGCTGCTGTCCACCCTGCGCGTCCTTATCCCGTACGTCGGTATATTCGTGACTCCAGCCCTTGGGAGCAAAATTCTTGAGCATGCCGTTGATAAAACTGGAGTCGCCCTTGGGCGGTTCCGGGGAATCGGCGGAACCACGCTGCGCCGTCAATTCTGACAGAAACACAGCCATGGCGTGTCGGTCTTCATCCGACATCTGAGCCACGTACGCGGCCTCCTTGGGGGCCGGGCCGTGGTCAAATGTCACCGCTTTGTAAGTCTTTTCGTAAGTTTTTTCCGGGTCGCGCAGGAAGTTTTCTATCCACTGCAGCGAGCGCCTCGAACCGATGCCGTCGAGGTCCAGCCCCATGTTGGTACCTTCACGCATGGCTTTGTGGCAGCTGTTGCAGTCCGCCTTGCGATAGATCGCCGAGCCCTTTTCGCCCAGCGGACTGAGGGTATAGTTGGTGAGGTTCTGATATATGGGTTTCGGCGACTGGGCTCGGAAAGCCTCGAGGGCGATTAAAGCAGCCAATGCCACCAGAATGAATGCGCCGAAGATACTGAACAGCACCTTTTCGCCATACTTTAATGGTTGCTTAGCAGTCATTGCACTAAAAACTCAAGGTTATCGGATACGACAGCCCGCGAGACGGGGCCGATCGATTTCAACCAATGGCTGGTATCTCGAGTGATACGCCGCCCCACCCCGGAAGACAAGTCTACAATTACTTAAAAATAAGACCTGGAGTGTAGGAATTTGTTCCCCCGGTTTCAGGGAGAAAAGATAAAAGAGGCGGTATAACCGCCTCTTTTATCCGTGTGTTACAGTGTATAACTAAATCACAGGCTGCGCTTACCTGTCGGAGGAACCCCTATTTCAACTCGGGGTTATACTCATGGCGGTCACTCAGCTTTACTGACTTGACGACATACGGATAGGGCTCCATATAGTCACCCGCGGCAAACGGATCCGCCTGGGTCAGATAGGCCGCAGCGTTCGCGATGTCATCGTCACTCAGCAGGACGGCGACTTTGCGCATAGCAGCCATGGGGTCGTTGCAGCGACCCTCTTTGCACACCGTCTCGGGGTCGGGCGACAGCCAGCCGAGCTTGTTCACGCCATGTTTCATCGCCATCTTGCCATCATACGCCGTACTGGGGAGTATGGATTCCTGCGCCCCTTTGCGCCAGGATTTCAACTGGCTCACGATGTAGGTGTAGCGCTGGCGGCCGATCATGGGAAAGATCGGCGGTGCGCCGCGGCCATTGTAGCCGTGGCATGACTTGCACGCAGGCACTCTGGGATTGCCCCACTTCACCAGGGACTTGCCCTTGGCGATGTCGCCGGCCTTGTCGATCGTGCCGGCCTTGGCCAGGGCGGCCACGTCGGAGCCGGGGAAGTTCACCCGCAACTGTGACAGATATGTAGCCACGTCCACCTTGTCCTGATCGGACAGGTTTGAGGCCACCATGTTCATGGTGAACATGATGTCGTCCTTGCGGCGGTTTGTCGCAAAGTCGTGAAGCTGCTTGATCAGGAAGGGGTAGAACTGGCCCGCCAAACGCGGCGCGCCTATGTCGTCGCTGCCGACGGCATTTTCCTGGTGGCAGGAAATACACGCGGGCACTTTATCGCCCTTGCCCTCTTTGAAGATCTTTTCGCCGTTAGCGGCGTTGCCATGGCCATCCGGATAGTTTTCACCGGCGCTGGCAGTGGCGGACAAGGCCAGTCCCATTGTTATTATGACTGACCATGAAATCAGATGTGATGTAACGTATCGCATAGGTAAGCGCCCTCCCAACTCACTAAAAACCAGCCAAAATTACAAATCCATCGTCGCTGTTGTCCGGCAGCATGAACCGCTTGCGCTCTCTCGATCCGGAGAATGCGGCCGGTCCAAGGCCACCGCCGACAAAACCGACCCTGCCTTACGAGTTAATCTTCAGCAGAATGGCGGCCAAAAGAAACGCTGCACAAAACCAAATAAAGTACAGCAAAGAGATCTGTGGAGTATCTAACATAACACCCTCCTCGTGTTGGAGTTATCTGCCCGTTTGGAGTTATTGACCCGTCACGCCTTCCCCAAAAAGGCGCCTTACAGAAAGTAAGTGTATATCATGGCATAAACCGTAAATCAACCGTAACCACGCGCAACGAAGCTACAGACGGCAGCCTTATATTTTTATGCGACAGCAAAGGTTGCCCTTTCCCGCGCAGGCCCTGTCCCCATGGATCGTAAGGGATCCTCCAGGGAAGTGCAATTTAGCAGACTCTGCGGGAGGATCACAAGACATTCCGCAAGACGGACCAGCGAACAGCGTCATACCGGGTCATCGCCGTCATGCCAACGGGATATGATCCGATCCCGCCGTAAGCGGACAGCGGCTCCCCATGGCTGCTATAATTTTATGTTTTCACATGGATATGTGACATCGTGCGGGTGTCCCGGCAATGCCGGGGCAGGCCCATACGGACCATATCACAGCGAAACGGACAAGGTGCCTAGCGATGCAACGGGACGCAATATTCAGCACACTGAGAGAGTATCTACAACGCTATTGGGGGCTCATTGCCCTAGTCATCTGGGGGGCGGTGATTCTCAGTGTGGGCCTGGTCCGTTACTCCCCCTATCACCTCGACGAGAGCAGTGCCCGTGGGCTGCTTCTTACCTGGTCGTTCATTCAGAGTATCGCCACGCCGATTCCCATCGCCGGCATGCCCGATCTGCGCACGCTCCTGCTGGCCCCGGCCGCAGTTTACTGGCCGGGAAACATGATCGCCGCCAAGATATTCAGCCTGCTCTATACGTTCGCCGGTGTTGCCTTGCTGTACCGCTGGAGCAGCCGCTCCGCCGGCCGCGAAACGGCGCTCATCGCCAGCGCCCTGCTGCTCATTGCACCGTTGACCCTGAAACAAATCGACGCCATCGGCACGGGGCCGTTTCTGCTCCTGGCCTTCGGCCTGAGCGCCGTCCTCGACCGACGCTACCGTGCCAGCAGGCGACTGTTCGGAGGGTGGTATTTCTCGCAGATGCTATTGGTGGCATTTTCCGTGTCCCTCCATCCCGCCGGACTTGCCTACCCACTGGCCCTGGCATGGGGCTGGATCCGCGACCCCCTGGAACGTCGCCACCAGAAGTATCAGTACATCGGCTTGGTGATGGCGCCGCTGTTCGTCCTGATATTCCATGTCGGCTGGGTCTCCCCCCAGTGGCTGATCGATCCCCTCCCCGCCTTGAGCAGCATCTTCTCCGGCCTGCCCACGGACATGGTGCAGGCGCCGCGTTTGATCGGGCTGATACCGGCATTTCTGCTGATTTTGTTATTGGCTGTGGATTACCGGTTCCTGTTCAACGACGTATTGGGGCGCACCCTGTTGCTGGCAGTGGTGGCCGGGCTGCCCATGGCGGACAGCGCCTGGGCGCTGGTGGTGCTCAGCCTGCTGCTTTATCGTTATGTGTACTTTCTCATCCTGATCAATGAAAAGGTGTCGCGCCCGCACGTCCTCGGCGAGCGGGGGCTCGTCATGGCGTTCCTGTTGGTGGCGGCGACGCTATTCATGGTGGCGGACAAGACCTATGCCCGCGTCATCCATCACCACATGCTGTCCCCACAGGACCGGCTACTCCAGTCCCTGGCAAGAATGCATACCGACGAGAATAAGCCCATGCGTGTGGCCAGCCAATGGCCGGGGCGCACGATGATCGCGTGCAAGTGCTACGTCCTGCCTCTGCCCCCCGCCGCACAGGACGGCGCCACGTTGTATAAGAACATGCGCGGGATTTCCTATCTCGTGTTTGATCACAAAAATCCCGCCAACCGCCCGCTGGAGCACAATATTGGCGAACTGAGCGGCATCACCGAGACCGTGGCGGTCACCCACGCGGGCGTCATCGTGCGCATACACCCGCAGCCGGAGGCCAAAGTCCCCGCACCGGAGGGACCTGCTCAGGCGCCGAAATGATCAACAATGTGGGCACAATTCCAGGTTTCAAGCCGATGAAGCAGCACATTTACCGCGCTCCAGCCTACACCGCTCCCCTGTGAAGAAGATCGTCGCCGTCAGCTGTGTTGCTGATGGGTAATTGCTTCTTGCGCGGAAAGCCCCTTCAGCGCTGGCATGTGCCGCAATAAAAACTGGAGCGCTGACCCTGGCGCTGCACGCGAATGGGGCGGCCGCAATGCTGACAGGGCGTGCCGTGACGCTGGTAGACACTCAGGCGCTGCTGGAAATACCCGGACTGGCCGTCGCCGTGAAAAAAGTCCCGCAGTGTCGTACCGCCCTGGGCGATGGCATCGCCCAACACACCCTTGATGGCCTCACTCAGACGCTGGTAGCGCGCCAGAGAGATGCGCCCCGCCTGGCGTAGCGGTGATATGCCGGCGGCAAACAGCGCCTCATTGGCGTAGATGTTCCCCACCCCCGCCACGATATGCCCATCCATGATGAACTGCTTCACCGCCACGCGCCGGCCCCGCGAACGGTGATGGAGATACGCCCCATCAAACCCCGCACCCAGCGGCTCGACACCGATATCCCGGAGCAGTGCGTGGCGCAGCGGATCTGCACTGGACCACACCGCCATACTGAAGCGGCGCGGGTCGTGAAGACGCAAGCACTGGCCATTGTCGAAGCAAATATCTATATGGTCGTGCTTGCGCGGCGGGCGCGTCGCCGGTACCACGCACAGGCTCCCGGACATGCCCAGATGAAGGATCAGCGCCCCATTGGCGCAGGCTAGCCACAGGTACTTGCCGCGCCGCTCCACCGCCTTCACCTCCCGCCCCGCCAGCAGACTCGCCAAGCGGCGGTGGACCGGATAACGCAGACGCGGATTACGCACCGTGACCTGGGTGACCCGTCTGCCCACGACATGGGGAGCGATCCCCCGGCGCGTGGTTTCCACCTCGGGCAGTTCGGGCATGACTCTCCTCCGTTACAATGCCGGCCTCAACTGTCCGGCCCGCCAATTTAATGATCTGTTTGCGTTTTGTCACCGTCTTTTTGCGCAACGGGTGACATGGTCAGGAGTTTCGCTGTCTGGGAGGCGGGCAAGTGGTATTCCATGCCGAGGTCGCGCCGACCCAACACCAGTTCCGGCTTTCTGGAGATGATATCGAACACCAGCGCGGACGTCCCCCGGTGATAGCCCACCGTGACGGTGTCATGGGCACCGGCGGGGGTGTAACGGGTCACCTCGAGGGCCTCGGCCCGGCGCCAGCGATCGACAAATTTGCTCAAGGCCCCGGCATCGGTGTGCCGCATCCTGTGTTCCCGCACCCAATCGCCGCCTCCATCACGCCGCAGGACCAGGCCGGGCAGGATAAAACTGACGGGGTCGGCGCCTTTTGGCAGCAGGGACAGACTGACGAAGTCGGGCGTGTCGGCGGTGACACTCTGGAAAAAATAATCCGGTATGAGATGAATCATATCACCGACCTGAACATAGCGGCGGCCGCTGATCGGCTCGCGGTCACCGAAGACGATGGTGATGTGATCCAGCTGCAGGCGCGCCTGCGGCGGGTCAAGACCGAACTTGGCAAGGTCCCGCCCGGCGGCGCTGAAGCGACGATCGCTGTCGGCCTCCACCACGGACACCAGGGCATCGGCGCGAAACCCGTTGGCCGCCGTGCGCAGCGGCGCGGTCAAGCGCCAGTGACGGTGATTGCGCACCAGATCGATGTCAGGCTTGCCTGCGCGCGTGATATGTATATGATTGATTTTTCCGGGCGTGATACCCGCGATCAGCGATGGTGGCGGTGGTTTGTTTTTTTGCGCCGGCGTGAAATACACCACTGCGGCAAGTATCACCACAGCGCACAATAACACCCAATTCAGTATCGTCCGCGAGCGCACGGTTTGATTACCACGCAACCGGCGTCATCACCGGCGTCGACGCCACCAAATCCACAGGCCGCCGCCGAACGCCGTCACCGGCAGCACTATCAGAAAGGCGACGGCCAGAAGGCTGGCCTGGGACTTGGTCAGGCTGAGGCTGACATCCGGCGCGGTCTTGGCGGGGATATTAATGAACGCGTCATCACTGGTAAGCCAGTTGATCATATTCATCCCCAACTCAAGATTGCCGCCGTTGCCGAGGTAGCTGTTGGCCAGGAAATCGCCGTCGCCTGTCACCACCACGCGCTGCTCGCGCCCGCCGCCGGAATTCGCCGTCTTGTTTCCGTCCACATGCCGCGTCAGGGTCACTGCAATGGTCAACGGCCCCATGATATCGCTGCCCTTGTCGTATTGAATCGTCCCCGCCAGTTTGCCGGTCTCCGACCAGCTGCGCGGCCCGGTCTTAAGCAGCGGCGTACCGTGCCAGTGATCCGCCTGGTCCAGGTGAATCGGCGCGGCCTGGGGAAAGACCGTCACCAGATTGAATCCCCGCGTAATAGGGTGGTCGCCGTACCTGGTCACCACCACGAACGAGGGATCGTTGATTCCCACCAGCTGGGCGGTGGCATCCACCACCGTCCCCGCCTGAAAGGTGATCCCCAGCTGCGTTGCCAGTGGCGCGAGGCCGTGTAATTCGCCGGGGTCGCCCAGCCACAGCAGATTGCCGCCGCGGCGCACATAGGCCTGCAGCAGATCCACCTCGCGGGGCAGCAGCTTGACCTGGGGACCGGCGATGACCACCACTGCGGTATTGTCCGGCAGGGCTCCCTGGTCGGCGAGGTTGAGGGAGCGGATTTTCAGTCCCTTGGCGCGCAACTGCTTGCCCCAGTCTCCCAGGTCGAAGTTGGCCTGACCGAGGGGGCTGCGTTCTCCGTGACCCTCGAGAAACACCACCCACTTGTCCCCGGCGCGGGCCACGCGCTGCAGGGCGTTGGTGATCTGTTCCTCCGAGGGCGGAAAGGGGACATTTGCCTGCCGTCCCTGATAGCTGATAACCATGTCCCCATCACCGGTCACGTTGGCCTTGCGCACCTGATCGGGCGCCTTGGCCGGGTCCACCCACTTCAATTGGATGTCATGACGGTAACGCAGATAGCGGCCGACGATGTAGCGGATGCCCTGACGCAGAGTCGGGTTTTCGCTCACGTAAGCGGTAATCACGATAGGGTCGTGGAGGCGGTCCAGCAACTGCTGGCTGGCTGCGGACAAGGTGTTGCGATGTCCAGCGGTCCAATCCACGTCCACGGTAAAGCGCGTGCTCAACCATGCCAGCAGGCCGATCACCGCCAGGAACAGCACCATAAAGACTAAGCCCTCCAGGCGCAGCTTGCGGCGCGTATTCAGATTGACCTGCATGGTCGCTTAATCATCCGCGGTGGGTGCATGACAATAGTGCATTGCAGCCTCAATTCTGCAGACGCTGGCCGTCCAGGCGATTAATGGACAGTGCGATGAAAGTGAGACTGAACAACAGGTAATAGATTACATCGCGGCTGCTGAACACACCCTGCAGCAGCGAGACATAATGACGCAGCAGCGACAGATAGGCGAGGACGCTGTCACTGCCGTCGCCGCCCTTCCAGTCCAGCACCCACAGCAGCAGCAAGGCTCCAAAGGTCCCCACCGCGGCGATGGTGGGCTGGACGGTGAGGGTGGAGATGAACAACCCCAGGGACGCAAAACTGGCCAGGAGCAGCGTCAGCCCCAGCACACAGGCGGCGAACTTGCCCATATCCAGGTTGCCCCAGATCAGCAGCGACAACGGCATGAGACTGATGACGCCGGCCATCACCAACAGAAACGCCATGATCCCCAGATACTTGCCGAGGATGATCTCGGTCATGGATACCGGCGCGCTGAACAACAAGGTGAGCGTGCGGCTGCGCCGTTCTTCACTGACCAGGCGCATGGTGAGCAGCGGCACGATAAGCATCATCACCACGGCGGCGTTGTTGTACAGATAGGTCACCACGATATCCGTGACGCCGATGGACGTCCCGGCTAGGCGCGGCTGCAGCTGAAAAAACAGTTCCATGCGGGCGAGAAAGATATACGCCATGATCACCTGGACTACGGCGAGGATGCTCCACGCCAAGGGTGACAAAAACAGGCTGCGCAGTTCGCGTCCGGCGATGGTTCGGATCATCACGCCGCCTCTTCCGCCGCGTCGGGCGGCTGTTCCGTGCGGGTGATATCGACAAAGATCTCTTCCAGGCTCATGCGCTCCGGGGTCAGCTCATGCAGGCCCCAGTCATGCTGCACCGCCTGTGCCGCCAATGTCTCGGCGGGGTCGTCCTCGGGCTTGTAGTGCATGCGAAAACGCCCGTCCCCCAGGGGCTCGACGTCCAGTACGCCGTTCACGGCGCGCAATTGGTCAATGGCGGGTGCGCGGCGCAGGGCCACCACCATGCTCGAGGCCTGCATGCGCTGACGCAGCCCTTCGATGGTGTCATTGAGGACCATGACCCCCTTATTGATGATCTGCACCCGATTACACAGCGACTGCACCTCCGGCAGGATGTGCGTGGACAAGATCACGCTATGGTCGCGACCGAGCTCCCGGATCAGGCCGCGGATCTCGCGGATCTGAATGGGGTCCAGCCCCACGGTGGGTTCATCCAGTATGACCACCGCCGGTGCGTGGATAATGGCCTGGGCGATGCCCACCCGCTGGCGAAACCCCTTGGACAGGTGATCGATGAGGCGCCGGCCCACCTCTATCAGACCGCAGCGCTGTTTCGCCGCCGTCAGCGCCGCCTGGCGATCGGCCGCGGGGATTCGATTGAGACGGGCGCAGTACATCAGGTATTCATCGACGGTGAGTTCGCGGTACAGAGGCGGTTGCTCCGGAAGATAGCCGATGTGCGCCTTGGCCGCCTTGGGACTGTCGAGGATATCGATGCCATTGATCGTCACACGGCCGGCTGTGGGTGCGAGGTTGCCGCTGATGATCTGCATGGTGGTGGTCTTTCCTGCGCCGTTTGGGCCGAGAAACCCAAGAATCTCGCCGCGGACCAGTTCGAAGCTCACGTCATCGACGGCACGCATCCCACCGTAGTCACGGGACAGGTGCTCGACGCTGACCAGGGTGTCACGCTCCATGGATATCAAAGTCCAGACATTTCCGTTACCGCATCACAGTGGTGCATTAGGTTAATCCCACGCCCCGGCGCAAAAAACTGGCCCATTATAGGCATGCCGGCGCGTCATGAGTAGCCGCGATCAAGACACACACCGGGCACCACCCGCGCCATTTCATAGAGAACGCCTTCCACAGCAGGTTGCAAACACGTAACCTACTGCCATCATGACCTATGCGCTTGGCATCGACACCGGCGGCACCTTCACCGACTTCGTATTATTGACGGAACACGGTCTGTCCACCTACAAATGCCTGTCCACGCCCCCGGCGCCTGAGCGCGCCATCCTGCAGGGTATTTCCGAAATACATATTGACACCGATAACCTGCGAATAGTTCACGGGTCCACCGTGGCCACCAACGCGGTGTTGGAGGGAAAAGGCGTACGCACGGCATTCATCTGCAACCGCGGCCTGCGGGACATGCTGACCATCGGGCGACAGGCGCGGCGCGAGCTGTACAACCTGCAGCCGCAACCCCTGCCTTCGCCGGTACCCCGTGAATTGTGCCTGGAGACCGGCGGGCGACTGGCCGCGGACGGCAGCGTCGTCGAGCCACTGAGCGACGCTGACCTGGATGCGCTGGTCCAGCAGGTGCAAGCCCTGGCGCCGGAGGCCGTGGCCATCAATTTATTATTCTCCTTCATCGACCCCGCCATGGAGCAGGCCATCGCGGTGCGCCTGCCCGAAAATCTGTTCGTATCCTGCTCTTCATCGGTGCTCCCGGAGTACCGCGAGTATGAGCGCGGCATGACCACGTGGCTCAACGCCGCCGTCGGCCCTCTGGTACAGCACTATCTGGCGCGGCTCAGCGCCGCGCTGCCGCGCGCGCGGCTGGCGGTAATGCAGAGCGCCGGCGGCACCATCTCCGCGCGGCAGGCCGGCGAACAGGCGGTGCACATGCTGCTGTCCGGGCCCGCAGGCGGACTCGCCGGTGCCCGCTACATGGGCAGGCTGGCGGGGCGCGAGCGCCTGCTGACCTTCGACATGGGCGGCACATCGACCGATGTCGCCCTGATTGACGGCGACATCCACCTGACCAGCGAGGGCAGCATCGGCGGCTTCCCGGTAGCGGTCCCCATGGTGGACATGCATACC
>CAYXAX010000062.1:0-13445 GCA_964463055.1 uncultured Gammaproteobacteria bacterium
AAGAAGAAGCGAGAATCCTTACCAAGCCACCTGGACATCAAACATTACCGAACAACGTATTAAAGGGAATAATTCTTGGTGAGAAATGTGCGGCAGAAAATGAAGAGGCGCTACATAATTGGATAAAAGAATGTAACGTAGATATCACCCTCAAAAAAGCTATTTTTAATGCGACAAGACAGGCATTAGAATTTCTAGCAATTTAATCAAGCCGACGCCAAAAAGCAGCGCGGCTGAGCGTTAACCTAAGCTTTTCCTGAGAAAGTAGAAACTTCCGACTAATTATTGGACTTGCCGCATCCTGTACGAAGAAGAGCTATCCATTCGTAATGCAGATGCACTTCCATTAGATGTAGACTGACCTGAAGGGAAGTCGTCTCGCCCTATACGAGTTCCATAAGAAGCATTCCGATTATGCCGGCCCCGATAGTCAGGGCGAATATCGGCAGCACGTAACGCGCAATCTTACGCCCTCCGATAACGGCGGCAATCCCGCCCTTGAACAGGGTATTGACCAGTGCCGCAATTATAATGCCGCGATTTGCCGCGATGTCTCCGACGCTGCCTTGGGCCATCTTCGCCAGGGACAGGGTAATGGCATCAACGTCGCTGATCCCCGATATGGCGGCGGTCAGGTATAAACCCTTCGTGCCAAGCCACACATACATCCCTTTTGTAACCAGCATGATCAAGGCCAGGAAAAGCCCGAACTTGATGGCCGGCAATAGTTCCATGGGGTTGTCGAGTGTGAGTTCGGGATCGGGATTATGGGGAGACTCCCGGCGCGCGAGCCATAGTACAGCGCCTCCTGATGCTAAGGCCATGAGTACAAGGGGGATGGCGAGGTGAGGGAGAAGCGAAATATTCACTACGGAGACCTCGAGTGCCATGCGCGGGAGCATGACGACCGACGCCAGTACGATGCCGGCTGGGATCAGGGTACCCAGGTCTTTGCCAGCGGCGAGTCGCGAAAAATTCAGCGTTACCAGCGTGGAGGACACCATTCCCCCGAGCGCCCCGGTCAGCAGCAATCCCTGGCGCGTGCCCGCGGCCTTCATGGCGATATACCCGGCGAAGGACAGCGCGGCGATGAGTATCACCAGCCACCAGATCTGGTAAGGATTGAGGGCGTGCCATGGGCCGTAGCCGGCATTCGGCAGCGCCGGCAGCACAATGACGGACATCAGCAGCAGTTTGATCACGGCCAGCAGGTCGCGGTATTCCATCTTCTGCAACCACTGGTGCAGCACGGGCTTGAGGCTGAGCAGGGTCATGGCAAGGACTGCCCCCGCGGCGGAGATCATGACCTGGCCCAGCACGGCGATGGCCCCCAGCGCGAACGTCACCAGGGCCGCCACCACGGTGGTGATGCCGACGTCCTTGTTTCTTCTGACGTCCTCCATGTGGGCGAAGATCAGCAGTGCGGCGAGGACCGCGAAGGAAAAGGCCAGCAGTAGTGTATTGAAGCGCTGCGACAGCACGGCGCACAGGCCGCCTAGAAATCCGATGAGACCGAACGTGCGCAGCCCGGCGACGCGGCTGCCTTCCGGGGCGTCACGCTCCTCCCAGCCGCGTTCAAGTCCGATGAGCAGGCCGATGGCGAGGGCGACAATCAGATGCAGGAGAAGATCCATTTTAGTGATTGTCAACCCTCTGTCCGCCGGGCGGGTATCCCATGCGATATGATCTAAAGGCTATCACCAGTATGGTTTCCCTGCAATTGCCGTAAGCGCGGGCAGACACTGGGGATAATGGAATAAAGGCGCGCATGGGTGTGCCTTTTAAGGCATATATTGATTGTTATCAAGCGAAGACTCGACGACTGTGTATACTGCCATTGTGCCGTGCGTATGAAGTGGCGCATTGTTGGTGGTAGTGACCTAATGTCCGTTGGCAAAGGAGATTGCGATGATCATAATAGCCCCGACTAGCGAGACGCATAGCCATATTATCGCGTATCACCAAAATTACATCATGCCGGTCTATTACACGGAAACACCGGATGAGCAGGCGTATCTTAACAATACGCCGGATGATCAGCATATAAGTCGTCTCGATACCAAATATCAAATTAGTGTCGAAGTGCCTATCATTACCTTTGGTGGTGGTAATGCTAACGACCAGGACGTCGAGAAGAAATCGGGTAAGGAATATGCGACTGTCTACATCACTTACACGCAGTTGTCCTATTGGCAAAATTGGAATCATGGCTCCTGGTTTTTTAGGGAAAACAACTATGAGCCGGCCCTTATGGTTGGAACGCCGGTGGGCCAGTTGCACAACAAGTGGCAATGGAATACCGGCTATGTCCATCAGTCAAACGGTAGAGGAGGGAGTAGCGAGAGGACATGGAACCGATTCTTTGTGGAAGGCGGTGTCAACATAAATAATCTGTCATTGACGATGAGATTATGGCATGTGCTGCGTGATGAAGGATTCAAGCTTCATAATCCGGACTTGGTGCACTATCTTGGATATGGTGAGTGGGTGGCAAGCTATCACCTGAATAATAATACCTTTTCTCTGAAGTCGCGCAATAATGTGACCAGTGGGTTCTCGCGCGGATTTTGGCAGGCCTCGTGGAGTTTTCCCTTGTCTCAGCATGTGGTGGGCATGCGTGGATTTGTACAGTATATATATGGATACGGGCAGAGTCTGATTGAATATGATCATCGTAGCAATGCCGTCGGGATAGGTGTGTCGTTCAGTGATTTTTAAATGGCCGCCATGTTAGTGTCAGTGCAAATTGCATAAATCAACGCGGCCGCTTTTGTCATTGGCGGCGTTGGTTTTATGCGTATGGCTTGAGTTGGCTTATTCCCCATGTAAAAGTTGCCGTCCGGCAATTGCATTTCAGTGCCGCAAAATATCTCTTGGAATGCGAAGAATCGCAAAAACCGCTGGAGCGAAGTCGGAAATATTTACAATTGAGATGCTTCAAATAACGAAGCTATATCAGCCGTCACTTGAGTTTTGACTAAATCGAGCGGCAATACATCTTGACTAACGAACTGTATTTCACCGCCGGTCCGAACGGTGGGGTTAACGGCCTGTTCGGAATGATCAGCACCACCGGGGCCACCAATGGCGTTCCAGAACCGGCGACTCTGGGGCTGTTTATCGTGGGTGCTGCTCTATTGATAAGGTCGCGGCAAAGGCATCGTTACCGTGGAGGAGTCAGCCTGGAGACCCGCAAGCCGTTGCCTCGCCGGTATTAAGTAATAAACCTGTTCACACTGTCTATGCTCGTCTGCCGCGTGAAACCACCAAATACGCGTCGCATGCGGCTTTACTAATGCCCATGCCCTGACTCCGCATGTTGCGGCCTATTGGCCAGCCAATAGCCGCAAAGGGGGTTTACTCGGTCATTGCCAACGTGCAACCCGCCATTTGTCCTATGGTGGAGTTACCCCTTATTAAAGTCATAAAATGTGCCATGGGCACCAAACCAGGCAGGCCTGCATAGGGATTGTCCCGTTTCCATAGTCTCTGCATCTCGGTTACCGAGCGGTGGGGAGGCGCCGCGGTGTTCCGTGGCCGTTAATTCGCGCTTTTCAATAGCATTGACACTTTGGCACCATGGAATATTGCGTACGGACCTGGCGGCAGAGAGCGATTAGATGAAGGCATACAGACTCCCTGCGTTACTGCGGGCACTGCGGCACCGCAACTACCGGCTGTACTTTATAGGGCAGAGCATCTCCCTGGTGGGTACATGGATGACGCGTCTGGCCACCGGCTGGCTGGTGTGGCGCCTTACCCAGTCGCCGGAGATGCTGGGACTGGTGGGCTTTGCCGGGCAGATACCCACTTTTCTGCTGGGGCCCTTCGCCGGCGTGTGGGCGGACCGGCTCGACCGGCACCGGGTGCTGGTGATCACCCAGATATTGGCCATGGTGCAGTCGTTCACCCTGGCGGCGCTGACCATCAGCGGTGTCATCAATATAGGTGAAATACTGGGCCTGCAGTTATTACAGGGCGTGATCAACGCCTTCGAAATGCCCACGCGCCAGGCGCTGCTGGTGCAATTGATCGAGGACCGCGCCGACCTGCCCAATGCGGTGGCCCTCAATTCCTCCATGGTCAACGGTGCGCGTCTGATCGGGCCGAGTATCGCCGGGTTGATGATCGCCGTCGTAGGGGAGGGCTGGGTATTTTTCGCCGACGGCGCCAGCTATATGGCGGTGATCGGTACGCTGCTGGCGGTGCGCGTTCTGCACCGACCACGCGCGCCGGTCCGCAAGCGGATGTTGCACGAACTCGGCGATGGGGTTCGCTACGCGTTCGGATTTTCACCGATACGCGCAATGCTGCTCCTGGTGGCCTTGTTGGGGGTGGCCGGCATGCCATACACGGTACTGTTGCCGGTGATTGCCTCGCGCACCCTCGGCGGCGGTCCCCATACGCTGGGTTTTCTCATGGGGTCGATGGGCATCGGGGCCCTGGCCGGCGCCCTGTACCTGGCCTCGCGTACCACGGTGGTGGGCCTCGGGCGGCTGATACCGCTTGCTGCCGGCCTGTTCGGGGGCGGACTCATCGGCCTCGGTCTGTCCCGCTCGCTGCCGCTGTCCCTGGGGCTCATGGTGGTCACCGGCGTTGGATTCATGGTCCACATGGCCGCCACCAACACCCTGATCCAGACCCTGGTGCGGGAGGAGATGCGCGGGCGCGTGATGGCCTTCTACACCGTGGCCTTCATGGGCATGGCGCCGTTCGGCAGCCTCCTGGCCGGTGCTGTCGCGGCGCACCTCGGCGCGCCGCAAACGGTCCTGGCAGGGGGCGTGGCGTGTGTGCTGGGGGCGATCGTTTTCGCATTTCAGTTACCCGCCCTGCGGGCGGTGATAAGGCCCATCTATGTCCAGCAGGGGATTCTGCCCGAAGTGGCCCAGGGGCTGGGCAGTACGACAACTATGCGGGAGGAGGTGGGGCAGTAAATGTGTCATAGGCGCCTGGCATCTCAGGCGACATGGTCAAGGTTGTATTTTTTCAATTACCTTCATGTCCCGGCATGACAAGCACCAGCGCGCCCTCGACTTCCCCGCTGCGCAGTCTGTTCAGGGCTGCATTGGCTTCATGCAGGGGCATGATGTGCACATGGGGTTTGACCGCCGCTCTTTGTGCCAGGGCCAGCAGCTCCACTCCATCGCGGCGGGTGAGGTTGGCCACCGAGCGGATCATGCGTTCCTCCCACAGGCGCTCATAGGGAAAGGAGGGGATGTCGCTCATGTGGATGCCGCCGCTGACGATGCACGCCCCCTTGTCCGACGCCGCCAGCGCCGCCGGTATCAGTGCCCCCACCGGGGCGAAGATCAGGGCGGCGTCCAGCTTGCGGGGCGGCGGCTGGGTGGAGTCGCCCGCCCACACGGCCCCCATCTGCCTGGCGAACGCCTGGCCGCGGGTGTCGCCGGGACGGGTGAAGGCATAGAGTTTTCTGCCTTCGTAGACGGCGATCTGGGCGATGATGTGTGCCGCGGCGCCAAAGCCATAGATGCCCAGGTGCTCCACATGTTCCCCCGCCATGCGGTAGGTGCGATAACCGATCAGGCCCGCGCAAAGCAGCGGTGCCGCCTGCGCATCCGTGTATAGCGCCGGCAGCTTAAAACAGTAGCGTGCATCTGCCGCGGTGTATTCCGCATAACCCCCATCAACGGTGTAGCCGGTAAAGCGGGGGTTTTCGCAGAGGTTTTCCTGTCCGCGTCGGCAATAACGACAGCTGCCGTCCGTATGGCCCAGCCACGGCACACCGACCCGCTCGCCGGGCTGGAAGCCGTCTACGCCAGTACCCGTTGTCGCCACCTCGCCGACAATCTCATGACCGGGAATCAAGGGCAGTTTTGGCTGCGTCAGATCTCCATCGATGATGTGAAGATCGGTGCGGCACACACCGCAGGCATGGACCTTGATAAGCAGCTGCCCGGGACCGGGCCGCGGGACGTCCACCTCTTTCTGCCGCAGGGGGGCGCCGGCGCTTTCCAGCACCATGGCCGTCATTGTCCGTGGGATGTGCATTGCGGAGATCGATGGATTGTCAGTCAATGTTTATACGCCGGCTATATTATAGGCCGTCCGGCCCGGGCCTGCCGGTGCAACATCGCGGCCGCCGCCCATTGAGCCGTGGCTCGTCCCATCAAGAAATAAAGTGCGACGGAAGTGGTGCTGCCTCGAATGCGTTTAAAGTGTCACGGGGAATGTTATATTTTTCGTGTCTTATCAGCATCATAGGCCGGGGCGGTAGGAGCGATATTTCATGCCGGAAACGGCGTCCGCGCCGTATAGGCTTGCCCGGCCGGATTCCGACGCCGGGCGCGCGTGATCAAGGGCCGCTTGGTCCCTAAAGTTCATAGATGGACGATACGATATTTATAGAATGGGGATTCATTAATGGGGAAAGGCCCCGGCGCAATTACAGCGGGACGGCGGGATAAGCGTCCGCGCCGGCTCGAGCCCCGACACATATCAAGAGGGATATTTCATGAAATTGTCCATTGTCGTCGGTGGAGTGGTGCTGGTGGCGGCTGCAGCAGGCCTGGCTGCGCCATACTGGGTGGGGGTCCAGACCGAGAAATATTATGACAGCATCATCCATGATGCCGCGAACAGATACGGTTTTAATCTGAAAGATGTCGCTTATCACCGGGGATGGTTTTCCTCCAGCTCACGAATCAAGTTTCACATCCCCAGAGATAAATCCGGCAAACCTCCGTATGTCATAACCCTGGTGAGTGACATCCACCATGGTCCGGTGATATTCGGTGTATCGGATCACCCGGTATTTGCCGCCTCGGTGGCAGTCACGACCGTTGAGTTTCCGCACGATCTGGATGCGCCGCTGCATTTTTATTTCGGTGACAAAGCCCCCGTGCGCATGACAACGACGGTGACGTTTGACGGCGCATCAAACACCCATTTATTTTCTCCCGCTTACAACGGGCCCAGCCAGGACGGCAGGCTGACCGTCAGCTGGAAGGGGATGGTCGGTGACAGTGCCTCCACGGGCATCTCCGCCGGTGCGAAAATTACATCCTCCTTCAAGGCGCCGGGGCTGGTGGTGAAGGGGCAGGGCGGGATTGTTGAGTTTCAGTCATTTGCCGCCTCAGGTGAGGGGCAGAGGACGGCAAGCGGGATATTTCCGGGGCATGCAACGATATCCCTGGCAAAGCTTGATCTTGACGTGCCCTCGCAGAATGCGCCGAACACCCATCTCATGCTGAGCGGTCTGTCGTTTTCCGACAATGTGGCGCCAAAGGAGCACATGCTGACCATGAAACTGGGCGCCGGGGTAAAAGATATTGAGGTGGCAGACCAGCACTATGGGCCCGGCCAATACGACATGGAGTTGAGGAACCTGGGCGAGCATGTGGTGGCAGAATACGTCAAGACAATGCGGGACCTGCGGGCGATGCAGCCGCGCGGCGCGCAAAATGCGAAATCCATGACCGATTTGCGCCGCAGACTCATGAGTTTGGCGAATGAGTTTCTAAAGAACTCGCCCCAATTCGAGATCAGCCGGGTAAGTCTGGGGACGAAAGAGGGCGAGGTCGGTGGCAGGTTCCTGATCACATTCGACGGGACGGGCGGGTTCAATATGCAAAATATTGCGCAATTGATACCCAGGGTACACGCGGAGGCGAATGCGCAAGCGCCGGAGATGCTGTTTAAAACGGTTCTCGCCGGGATTGCGCGCAGTCATCTGGCATCGGCGTTGAAAGCCAAGAATCAGAAATTGCCCGATGAGGATACATTGACGACAAATGCCATGGCGGTCATGGAACAGGAGATCCAGTCCATGGTGGACAATGGATTCATCGTCAACGAGGGTGGACGCTATACCGCGAGGCTGCTGTTTGATAAGGGCCGGTTAACGGTCAATGACCGGCCCATGGGCAGCCAGGGCTTGTAATATCGCCATTTCTGTCCTTACGCCTTGTCGTGTCATATGCCGCCGGAAAATGCCGGAGCCGGTTTAACCCCCCTGGCTGGAAATAAAATTCTTTGTCAGTAATCCCGCAAACTCGTCCGCCGGCACCGGCCGGCTGAAGTAATATCCCTGCATCTTCATGCAGCCGAAGCTGCGCAGCATTTGCATCTGCTCCGCCGTTTCCACCCCTTCGGCGACCGCATCGAGTTTCAGGCTACCAGCCAGTGTAGTGGTTGCATTGACTATGGAGGCATCGTCGGCGTCCGTGGTGAGATCGCGGATAAACGACTGATCGATTTTCAGAATGCTGATGGGCAGGCGTTTCAGGTAGCTCAAGGAGGAATAGCCGGTGCCGAAATCGTCGATGGCGACCGCGATGCCTTGTTCGGCCAGCTGTGTCAGGTTGAGCAGCGCCGCGTCCATGTTTTGCATCAGAAAGCTTTCGGTAATCTCCAGCACCAACCGCTGCGGCGTCAGGCCGGTATCGCGCAGGGCGTTCTGTACAGTCTCGATGATGTCTTTTGAGACCAGCTGCCGCCCGGAAAAGTTGACGGAGATATGTGCGTCCGGCCATATATCCGTCCATGCCGAGGCCTGCTCGCAGGCCTTGCGTAGTATCCATTGACCCACCGGGATGATGAGTCCGGTGTCTTCGAGCAGGGGGATGAACTCAGCGGGGGAGATGGCGCCGTGTTCAGGGTGACGCCAGCGCAGCAGCGCCTCGGCCCCGATGGCATGCCCGGTCTCGATATTGATGATGGGCTGGTAGTGCAGGGAAAACTCATCGCGCGCCAGGGCGTGGCGCAGGGCGTTTTCCATGTTCAGGCGCTGGAGCGCGCGGCGGCTCATTTCCTTTGAATAAAACTGATAATTATTCTTGCCGGTCTCCTTGGCGCGGTACATGGCAGTGTCGGCATTTTGCATGAGGACTTGCGATTCCTCCCCGTCATGGGGGAAGACACTGATTCCGATGCTGGCGGTGATGCTAAGTTCGCGGCCCGCGATCATGAACGCCTCATCGAAAGCGGCAAGTGTCTTCTTGGCGATATCGGCGATATCCTTGGCGTCGGCGAGGTCGTTAAGGAGGATGACGAACTCATCACCCCCGAAGCGGGCGACGGTATCGCCTTCACGCAGGTTGCTTTCGATGCGCCGCGCGAACTCGCCGAGCAGCCGGTCGCCGATTTCGTGGCCAAGGCTGTCATTGATCTGCTTGAAGCGATCCAGGTCCAAAAACATCACCGCCACCACACGCTCGTGCCAGCGGGCCCGCGCCAGAGCCTGCTTCAATCTGTCTATGAACAGGGTGCGGTTCGGCAGCTCGGTGAGGGCATCATGGTGGGCCATGTGCTGCAGGCGCTCCTGTACGGCCATGCGCTCCGAGATATCTCTGCCGGTTGAGACGAAGTGCGTGATTTGACCGTCGCTGTCCCGCAGGGGGGTGATGGTCTGTTCTTCATAGTAGAGGCCTCCATCTTTGCGCCGGTTGATGAAGACGTCGCTGAACACCTCTCCTGAGAGTATGGTATCCCATAGTTGGCTGTAAAAGGTGGGTCCTTGCTTGCCGGATTTTTTCAGGTTCGGGGTTCTGCCGATGGCGTCCGCGGCGGAATAGCCTGTGATGGTGGTGAACGCGGGGTTGACGTATTCGATGTTGCCGCGCCTGTCAGTAATCATGACGGCATCGGCCGCCTGCTCGATGGCACGTGACAGCTTTCGCATCTGTGACTCGGCTTGTTTGTCTTCGCTGATATCACGGAAGAACACCATGCTGGCGGGTTTTCCCATCCAGGTGGTTCTGCTGGCGGTTAGAAGGACGGGCAGGGCGATGCCGCCCTTGGTCAGAAGCAGCGTCTCATAATAACTGGGGACGGATTCGCCGGCTGATCTGCGGCGCTGGCGGTCACTGACAATATCGCGCTCTTTCGGATGGACGATGTCCTGTATGTGGGTCTCGAGTAGTTCATCCACCGTGTAATTCAGCATCTTGGCCGCCATCTTGTTGGCGAATACATGCCGGGTCTGGAAGGAAATCAATATGCCGACATTGGCGTTGTCGGTGAGTGCCCGCAGACTCTGCTCACTTTCCGATAGGCGTTTCTGGCGATCCTGTTCATCGAGGTTACGCCGCCTTCCGATCAATAAAATGAGAGCGAACAGAACCAACAGTCCGGTCAGCGCCACGGCGTGTTGCTCAGACGGTGCGCCGTGGTCCCGGAGCACGACGATCAGGATGGTCCCCAACGTAATCACGCCGGTAATCAGGGCGGCGCTGCCCATGGGAAGCAGGATGCTGACAAGAATGACGGGGATGCAAAGAAAGTTATAAACGATCAGTCTGTCGGGATAGATGAAGAGCAGTGCATAGCAGAGGGCGGTGGCCATTGCGCTGGCGATCAACGGGCCGGGAGAATGCGGTCCATGATATTTTATAAGGATCGCGGCCAGTACGAACGCCGAAATGCCGAGAATCACCGCTGTCATCGTGTATATACCGCAGTATGGAATTCGCGGTTGGAGTGAAGGGGCGTCGTAGTGATGACATTGGAAATAAGGACAAGACGGATCGCGCGGTGGGGATGTTCTCGTGATGAACGCATCTCGCAAATGCGGCGATCCAGTTGATTCCCAGTGCCACCCTCCATGGTAATATCTCCTAAGCTGCTTGGCGTACGAATGCGCGGGCATTGTTTGAGCCAGGCGTAATCAGGCTCACTGAACAGATCCCCCGGGCTGTTAATTTATACGGATATTATGTGTAATTCTTATGCTAAAGAGAATAACCAATTGATGGATTTAATCTATTTGGGTTCGCCGCCGTCGATGATATCATCTGGTGGGAACAGCACTGGATGTGTGGCGGGGCCCAGCCACCGGAAGCAGCGGATCATCAGGGAGGATGTCCATGAGTACGACGGAACGACTGCGTATACTGCACCTTGAAGATAATCTCGATGACGCGGGATTAGTGCAACAGGCCTTGAAGAATGACGGGCTGGAGTGTGAGGTAAAAGTCATTACATCCAGCTTCAACTACCTCAAGGCCCTCGATGCCGGGGAGTATGATCTGGTATTGTCTGACAGCGGTGTTCCAGGCATCGATGCACTGGGCGCACTGCAGCTTGCGTTGCAGCACAAGCCCGAGGTGCCGTTCGTATTTGTTTCAGGCCATTTCGGGTCAGAGTCCGGAATTGACAAACTCATGGCGGCGGGTGCGGCCGACTGCCTGCTCAAATCCGACTTGATGAGCGTCGGGAAGACGATTCGACGGCTCTTGCGGGGTGACTGAAATCACGCAGCGCTGCCGATCAGAAGTATATCTTCCTAAGGTCGCTGCGGTGATAACGGCATTGGTTCCCTTAGACTTATCATCCTTCAGGAGTCGACGCCTGATCAAGTGGACCGCTGCGGATTGGCCTTTTTGTAGTCGGAAGCGAATTCATCCACGTAATCCAGTATAAGGTCGTTGACCTGTGACATCTGGTCCTCGCTGGCAATGCCCAGGGTGCCGGTCATCCAGGTAATGGCGAAGCTCTCAATGGCGGGTCTGCGCGTCAATTGCACGTTTTGCTGTAGATGCAGGTCGATGGAATAGACAAAGACGCCGGTATCGGTTTTATGAATGTTCAGCAGGACTTTGAGGATCGGCAGGTTCGGGGTCTCGCGCATTTGTTTGACTGTCAGGATGGGGATGCCTTTTTGCTTCAACCTGAGTTCCACGCTTCCGCGGATTTTTCTGCTGTCCAATCCCAATATTTCAGCGGCGGGATTAATATTGTCCACGGTAACAAAGACGCCCGACATGCCGGCCAGAGTATGCATTTCGGCCTGATCTGCAGCGGCCGCGAAGGCCGCCGGGATCAGCAGGGCGATCAGTGCGGTGATTCTGAGTAGGCTTCTGCGCATTACGTCTTCTCCTGATTCCGGTATCTGGTTTGAATGAGGGCACAAGGGTACCGTGACATTGGTCGGTAGTAAATCCGCCGCCAACATATGCGCCCGCCGCCTTTGTCAATATGCGCCTGGTCGGCCGGGATTTGTGCCGAAAATAAGGCCAAAATGTGTATCCATGCTATAGTGTAGAGACCGGGGTGGGGTCCGGTGTGCTTTGCTTGAAATCTTAATGTCGTGGATAAAAATTCATGAAACCACAAGAGTTTGATTCTACCAGTTACAAGGCGGGCCAGCAGCGGGATTGGGATGCGGTGGCCAGGGGATGGAACAAGTGGTGGCCGGTGCTGGAGGCAGGCGCCGGGCGGATCAGTCAGCATATGATTGATCTGGCTGATATCAAGCCCGGTCAACGGGTATTGGATGTGGCCACCGGCATCGGCGAACCGGCGATTTCAGCAGCACGCCGGGTGGGGGTTGATGGTCGGGTGATCGCCGTGGACCAGTCGCCGGGGATGCTCGAAATCGCCAAACAGCGGGCCAGGGAGCACGGATTCAATAACATTGAGTTTATCGAGTCTGACATGGAGCTGCTGGACCTGCCCCACTATACCTTCGACAGTGTCCTATGCCGCTGGGGTCTGATGTTCCTTCCGAATCTGGTGGACGCCCTCGGACGACTGCAACGTCTGCTGCGTCCCGGGGGTAAAATCGCCGGTGCCGTGTGGGCCGAAGCGAGCAAGGTCCCATCTATCAGTCTTGCCATGTCGGTCGTACGCGAGGCCCTTCACGCGCCACCGCCGCCCGCGGGTCTACCGGGACCATTCAGTCTGGCCGATCCCGAACACCTTGAAGACGTCATGCTGGATGCGGGGTTCGTGGAATTCCATTGTGAGCCGGTCATGGTGGAATTCGAGGTCCCGTCCGCCGCGGCCTATGCCGAATTTACCAGGGATATCGCCGCCCCTATCGCAGCCATGCTGGCCGATCAGCCGGAGAATATTCAGACGAAGGTCTGGGCTCAGGTGACTCAGGCTGCGCGTCAATTTGAAAGTGCCGACGGCAGGGTGCGCATGCGTAACGAAGCCATCTGCTTCGTGGCTTGGTAATCCGCACCCTGTCCGAGGTGGTTCAGGCCGCCATGCGCGATTGACCAATCGCCCAATCCGTACTGCTTTTCGGGAATTTATATAACTTATTGTATTTTATATAATTTATGGTGCCCCGGGCGCGATTCGAACGCACGACCTTCCCCTTAGGAGGGGGATGCTCTATCCATCTGAGCTACCGGGGCAGGCAGCTTTCCTCTACCTTGGAATGTGGCAGGTCATAAATGGCAAAAAGCCGGGTTGCCCCGGCCTGCGGTAAATGGTGGGCCGAGGAGGATCGAACTGAGCACATAACATAATAGTTTAATATACAACAGCTTATTGAGTTCGGTAAATCGTTGTTACCGTCAGAGTTACCGTCAAAAAATAAGCCTTTATCAACAGCCCTACCTAATGACCACCCACTGCGATTGGCACGCTGAGGGCAGACCACCATACCAGTACATATCATACCGTATGTATTCGGGTCTGAGGTAATTCACGTCTATCATCTATATGCATCACCCGCAGCGAAAGGGCGTATTTAC
>CAYXAX010000063.1:0-13391 GCA_964463055.1 uncultured Gammaproteobacteria bacterium
TAATCGGCAAATCAGGCGGAAACGTTGAAGTAAATCACATGGCGATACTCAAAATTGTCCATTTTCCAGACCCGCGTCTGCGGATTAAAGCGCAACCGGTCGCCGTTGTCGATGACCGCATTCGCACCCTGATCGATGACATGTTCGAGACCATGTACCAGGCACCCGGCGTGGGTCTGGCCGCCCCCCAGGTGGATGTCCAGTCGCGTATCCTCGTGGTCGATGTCTCCGATGAGCGAAACCAGCCTTACAGCTTCATCAATCCCGAGATCCTGTCCCACGAAGGCAGCCATCAGATGGAAGAAGGCTGCCTGTCCATCCCCGGGGTGTACGAGCCGGTCACCCGCCCGGCGAAGATCCGGGTGCGCGCCATGGACCGCAACGGCGAGACCTTCGAGATGGAGGCCGGCGGCCTGCTTGCCACGTGTATCCAGCATGAGGTGGATCACCTGGAGGGCAAACTGTTCATCGACTATTTATCGGAACTGAAACGCGGCCGGGTAAAGAAAAAAATGGAGAAGACCCGGCGCCAGGCCTTATAGTAGTCATATCAGCAGCAACTGCCCGTCCGGTACCACGACCCATCGGGTATCGCGCGTAATGATTTATTACCCATGGCCGAATCACTGAACATCGTATTTGCCGGCACGCCGGAATTTGCCGTCCCGTCTCTGCAGGCGGTGATTGACTCGCCCCACCGCGTGGCGGCGGTGTTCACCCAGCCGGACCGCCCCGCGGGCCGCGGCAGAAAACTCACGGCAAGCCCCGTCAAACAGCTCGCCGCCGCCCATCACATTCCCGTGCACCAGCCCACGTCGTTGAAAAAGGCCACGGAACAGGAGCGCCTGCAGGGCCTGGATGTCGATGTCATGGTGGTGGCCGCCTACGGCTTGATCCTGCCCGCGGCGGTACTGGCCATACCGCGCCTGGGGTGCATCAACGTGCACGCCTCGCTGCTGCCGCGCTGGCGCGGCGCCTCGCCCATCGCCCATGCCATTCTCACCGGTGACGACGTCACCGGCATCACCATCATTCAGATGAACACCGGACTGGATGCCGGCGACATGCTCGGCTGGGAGGAGTGCCCCATCGAACCCCATGACACCGCTCAATCCCTGCATGACCGCTTGAGCGTGCTCGGCGCCCGCGCCCTCATGGACACCCTGGGTGAACTGATACACGGCGAGGCCATCCCCACGCCCCAGGCGGCCGACCAGGTCACCTATGCACCGAAACTGGACAAGGCCGCCGCGGAAGTGGACTGGCGCCAGCCGGCGCCAGTGCTGGAACGCATGGTGCGCGCCTTCAATCCATGGCCGGTGGCACACACTTATATGGATCAGGCGCCGCTGCGGCTGTGGCGGGCCCTGGTCATCAACGGCAGCGCCGCGCAAGCGCCGGGGACGGTGTTGTGTGCCACCCGCGAGGGCATCGATGTGGCGTGCGGTGAAGGGGTGCTGCGACTGACCTGCATCCAGCGCCCGGGCGGCCGTCCACTGGAGGTGGAAGAATACCTCAACGCCCATGACATTCCCGCGGGAATGAACCTCGGCAGGACGGACGCGACCGGCGACCGACGCGCGCTCTAGTGTCGGCGCAACGGTAGTATATTGAATGGACCCGCGCACGGCGGCCACCAAGACTGTCAATGATGTGCTGACCAAAGGGCGCTCCATGGGAGCGGCCCTGGAGGAGTATCTGGAGGCACTCGACGCCCCCGACACGCGGCCCCTGGCCCAGGAGTTGTCATATGGAGTGATGCGCTGGCAGCCGCGTCTGTCCATGGTACTGGACCGGCTGCTGAGCCGGTCGTTGCGACGCAAGGACCAGGACTTGTATGCCCTGATGCTGGTGGGCCTGTATCAATTGACGTATTCCCGCATCCCGCCCTACGCCGCAGTGGCCGAAACGGTGGCCGTCGCCCAGCGCATGGGTAAGGGCTGGGCCACCGGTCTGGTCAACGGCGTGCTGCGCAGCTTTCAGCGCCGGCAGGCACAGCTTACCGCCGAGGCGGACAGCCACGCCCATTCCCGCTGGGCCCACCCGGCCTGGCTCATCGATGCCATCTCCCTGAGCTGGCCTGATCACTGGCAGGACATCCTCACCGCTGACAATCAACACCCGCCCCTGAGCCTGCGGGTCAACCCGCTGAAGACCAACCGCGATGACTATATCGCTGCCCTGACCGCAAAGGACATGGAGGCCGCCGTCATCCCCCATACCGAAAACGGTGTGGTGCTAACCCGCCCGGTGCCGCCTTCAGCCCTGCCGGGCTTCGCGGACGGCTGGTGCACCATCCAGGACGCCGCCGCGCAGCAGGCCGCCGCGCTGCTGGACCCCCGCGCGGGGGAACACATCCTGGACGCGTGCTGCGCGCCGGGCGGCAAGACCAGCCACCTGCTGGAGCGGCAACCCGCAATCTCGCTGCTGGCACTGGACAAGTCCGCGCAGCGCCTGGGGCAGGTCACCGATAACCTGAAGCGCCTGGGCCTGCACGCCATGACCGCCGCCGCCGATGCCGCCGCGCCCGATCAGTGGTGGGACGGCCGCCTCTTCGACCGCATCCTGCTGGATGCGCCATGTTCGGGCACCGGGGTGATTCGCCGCCACCCTGACATCAAGGCACTGCGCCGCCCCGAGGACATCACCACGGCCGCGCACACCCAGCGCCGCCTGTTGGAAGCACTATGGCCCTTACTCAACCCGGGCGGTATGCTGTTGTACGCTACCTGCTCCATACTGGCGGCGGAAAATCAGGAACAGATCGGGCGTTTCGTCGATGCGCACGCCGATGCTCAGGAACTCGCCATCGACAGGCCATGGGGACACACACTCGCCCACGGCTGGCAGATACTCCCGGGAGAAAACGACATGGATGGCTTTTACTATGCCCGGTTGATCAAGCAGCGCAGGTAGACCACACCGGTGACAGGATTGGCGCTATACGACATATTGTGGCTGCGGGGCCGGACCCTGCTGATAGGCCTGATGCTGGCTTATCTTCCCATGGGTTTCACCGCTGCCGCGGCCCACGCCCAGGGAATACAGATACACAACGTAGAGACCCGGCTGGTCAATAACGTGTACTGGCTGAACGCGGACATCGACTTCGACTTCAGCAAGAAGGCGCTGGAGGCACTGAAGAACGGCGTACCCATCACCATCGAGCTCGACATCGAGGTATCCCGTCATCGCGACTACCTGTGGGATGAGACCATCGCCACGCTGGAACAGCGCTATCAGCTCCAGTATCACGCCCTGACCAAACAATACCTGCTGAAAAACCTCAACAGCACCTCCATCCAGAGCCACTCATCGCTGCAGTCAGCGCTCGCCGCCCTGGGCAAAATCATCAACTTCCCGCTGCTGGATAAAAATCTGCTCGATGAGCACCAGCACTATTCGGCGCGCATGCGCGCCAGCGTCGACGTCGAGGCGCTGCCGGTGCCCCTGCGCCTGCTGGCATACATCTCCTCCGGGTGGCGCCTCTCCAGTGAGTGGTACGAATGGTCTTTAAAGCACTGACACGCATCACACTGGGGTTCTGGCCGGTGGCGGCGCTGTTCGTGCTGCTGCTCATCTCCCTGTATCTGATGAGCGCCGCCACCCAGAATTCGCAGCAATTCGGGATGCTGTTCTCTTCCCTGCTGGTCATCAATCTGCTCGGACTGGCGGTATTGATCATCCTCATCGGCGCCAACCTGCACCGGCTGTGGCGGCAATACCGCAACCGCGTCCCCGGCTCGCGCCTGGCGGTACGCCTGGTGGTCATGTTCATCATCCTGGCACTGACACCGGTGTCGGTGGTGTATTACTTTTCCCTGCAGTTCCTGCAGCACGGCATCGACAGCTGGTTCGATGTGCGCCTGGAGAAAACCCTGGAAGACGCTCTGGAGCTGAGCCGCACGGCGCTGGACGCGAAAATGCGCGAATACCGCAAACAGACCGAGTCCATGGCCAAGGAGCTGGCCGAGGCGCCCAGCAATCAGGCCTCGTTCCTGCTTAATGACCTGCGCGAGCGCAGCGGCGCCACGGAACTTACCCTGTTGTCCCAGGACGGACGCATCATCGCCTCAAGCACCGTCAACCCCACCACTGTCCTGCCCCACCGGCCCGATGACAACATACTCTTCCAGTTACGCCAGGGCCTGACCTACGTGGGGCTGGACCCCATCGGCGAGAGCGGCCTGTACATCCGCGTGGCGCTGCAGCTCAGTCACGCCGATCCCATGACGGAGTCGCGCCTGCTGCAGGCCCTGTACCCCGTGGCCGAGCGCATGAGCAAACTCGCCGACAGCGTGCAGGCGGGCTATGCCCAGTACCAGGAGCTGTCTTATCTGCGCAAACCAGTGAAGATCAGTTTCACCCTGACACTGTCGCTGGTGCTGCTGCTCAGTCTGCTGACCGCCGTGTGGGCCGCCTTTTACTCGGCGCGCCGGCTGGTGGCGCCGATCAGGGTACTGGCCATCGGCACCCGTGCGGTGGCCTCCGGCGACTACAACCGGCGCCTGCCGCTGCCGCCCAACAACGATGAACTGAGTTTCCTTGTACAGTCGTTCAACGACATGACCCGCAAGCTGGCCCAGGCCCGGGACAGTGCACGGGACAGTCAGGAGAAGGTGGAGGAACACCGCACCTACCTGGCCACGCTGCTGGGACGCCTGACATCCGGTGTATTGAGTCTGGACAAAACCATGGAGCTGCGCACCGCCAACAGCACCGCCGGGCACATCCTCGGCGTGGATATAGAGCAGGTGCTGGGCCAGCCACTGGGGATCATCTGTCACGAACGGCCGTATCTGCAGCATTTCGTGGATATTCTGCGGCCCCATGTGGAGGGCATGGAACATGAGTGGCGCGAGCAAGTGGTACTGTTCGGCGCCGGCGGCCGCCAAATCCTCATGTGCCGCGGGGCGCTGCTGCCCGGCGGCGCCGGGCAGGAGTCGGAACACGTCATTGTATTCGACGACATCACCGCGCTTGTCCAGGCGCAGCGCGATGCCGCCTGGGGGGAGGTGGCCAGGCGTCTGGCCCATGAGATCAAGAACCCGCTGACGCCCATACAGCTGTCGGCGGAGCGCCTGCGCCACAAGTACCTCAAGACCATGGACCCCAAGGACGCCGAAGTGCTGGACCGATCCACCCACACAATCGTGCAGCAGGTTGAGGCCCTCAAGGAGATGGTCAAGGCCTTTTCCGAGTACGCGCGGCCGCCGCAGCTTCAGCTGCGCACCCTGGACCTGAACCAACTCATCAATGAGGTGATCGACCTCTATCGCACCGACGACAAGCAGGTAGTCATCACCACCCAACTCGATCCCACCCTGCCCCAGATAAATGCCGACCCGGGCCGGCTGCGCCAGCTGCTGCACAACCTGATCAAAAACGGCATCGAGGCGGCGGGCGGCAGCAACACCGTGGCGCACATCGCCATCACCACCGGTTGCGTGCAACAGCCAGGCTTCAAAGTCGCCGAGATACGCGTGCGTGACACCGGTCCGGGCTTTCCGGGAGAGATACTGGCCAATATCTTCGAGCCGTACGTGACCACCAAGCCCAAAGGCACTGGCCTGGGCTTGGCCATCGTGAAGAAAATCGTCGAGGAACACGGCGGGGTGGTATGGGCCGACAACCCGCGCGAGGGCGGCGCATGCATCGTGATCTGCTTTCCCGTTGACTCCGATCTTAACGATGGACACACCAGCGGCCTAGCCAATCACCATACCATAGAGGCCGGCGATAAATAATTATGTCAGACATAAAGGTACTTGCATATGAGTGAGCCGCACATTCTTGTCGTCGACGATGAACGGGATATCCGCGAGTTGGTCAAGGAGATCCTGGAAGAGGAAGGCTATGACGTCGCGGTGGCCGAGAACGGCGAACAGGCGCGGCAGGTACGTCGCGCGCGGCGCCCCGATCTGGCGCTGCTCGACGTATGGATGCCCGACGTGGACGGTGTCTCCCTGCTCAAGGAGTGGACCGAAGAACAGGGGGCGGCCTTTCCCGTCATCATGATGTCGGGGCACAGCGCCATCGAGACCGCGGTGGAGGCGACGCGCCTGGGGGCCTACGACTTTATCGAAAAGCCATTGTCGCTGGCCAAACTGCTGCTTACCGTCAAGCGCGCCCTGGAAGTGGACCGCCTGCAGCGCGAGAACATCAGCCTCAAGCGCCACATCCAACCGGTTGAGGTGGTCGGCAAGAGTATCGTCATGCAGCAGCTGCGCGACAAGCTCAAACGCATCGCCCAGCACGATGCGTGGGTACTGATCAGCGGCGAGGCCGGCAGCGGCAAGGAAATGTTCGCGCGTTACATACACTCGTGCAGCGTACGCAGTAACGGGCCGTTTGTCGCCGTCAGCGTAGCGGCCGTGACCCGGGAAAACCGGGCCGTAGAGCTGTTCGGCAGGGAGGACGGGGAAAAAATCCGCTACGGCTATCTGGAGCAGGCCAACGGCGGCACTCTGTTTCTCGACGAGCTGGGAGATATGGAAGCGGATATTCAGGCGTGGCTGCTGGCCGCTCTGGAAAGCCGATCGTTTCTGCGCATCAACGGCACCGCTCCGGTACAGTTCGACGCGCGCATCGTCGCCGCCACTCACCACAACCTGGAACTGGAGGTGCGCGCCGGGCAATTTCGCGAGGACCTCTATTACCACCTCAATGTGGTGCCGGTGCACATCCCGCCGCTGCGCGAGCGCTATGAAGACATCCCGGACCTGGTCAATTACTACATCAACCTGTTCGTCAACCAGGACAATCTGCCTTACCGAAGCTTCACCGTAGCGGCGCTGAACAAGCTGCGTAATTACACTTGGCCGGGTAACGTGCGTGAATTGAAGAACATGGTGCAGCGCATGCTCATTCTGGGCTCCGGGGACGAGATCAGCCTGGATGAAGTGGAGATCGCCCTGGGCAAACCCTCCGCGCCGTTGGATGCCGGAGTCCCCCATGAATTCACCCTGCCCCTGCGCGAGGCCCGGGAGCACTTCGAGAAGGCCTACCTGGAGCATCAACTGCGTGAAAGCGGCGGCAGTGTCGGCCGCGTGGCCAAGACCGCCGGCATGGAGCGCACCCACTTGTACCGCAAGCTGCGCGCACTGGGCATCAACCCCAAAGAAGACTGATCATGAGTCGATAATAAAGGTCACGAACGGCGAGCACATTACAGGTGCAAGGTTACAAGTTGAATATCCGGGACTTTTCCAAAACCGCGTCCCCTGACGGGACACCCGAAACCCGCGCCGCGGGCCCCGAACCACGCGCTAAAAAACAACACCGCAGCGATACCGTTTGCAGGCTCCTAGGTTCGGGCTGTGACGAGTGATACTATAGGGCCCTTTTACGGCGTCAGCGCAATCGTCATCAAGGTATGAAGATCATCATTCTGGGGGCGGGCCAAGTGGGTTCCTCGGTGGCCGCCAACCTCGCCAGCGAGGCCAATGACATTACGGTGGTGGACTGTGACGCGCGCAAACTGCAGGAACTGCAGGACCGCATGGACATTCGCACCGTTTATGGTCATGCCTCTCACCCCGAAGTCCTGAGCCGCGCCGGCGCCGACGACGCCGATATGGTGATCGCCGTCACCAACAGCGACGAGACCAACATGATCGCCTGCCAGGTGGCCTACACCCTGTTCCACACCCCGACGAAAATCGCCCGGGTACGCGACCGCGGCTACCTCATGCACCCGGAGCTGTTCACCCAGGATGCACTGCCCGTAGATGTGTTGATCAGCCCCGAGCAGTTGGTAATCGAATATGTGCAACGCCTGATCGATTACCCGGGCGCGCTGCAGGTGCTCGGCTTCGCCGGCGGCAAGGTGCAGCTGGTTGGCGTGCGTGCCTATTACGGCGGTCCGCTGGTGGGACATGAACTGCGCGAGCTGCGCAAGCACATCCCCGGCGTTGAAACGCGGGTGGCGGCCATCTTCCGCCGCGGCGCGCCCATCACTCCCCTAGGGGACACCGTCATCGAGGCCGATGACGAGGTGTTCTTCATCGCAGCGCGCAACGACATCCGCGCGGTGATGAGTGAGATGCGCAAACTGGACAAGCCGGTGAAACGCGTGATCATCGCCGGCGGCGGAAACATCGGCAAGGGCCTGGCGATGGCCATGGAAAACAAATACCACATCAAACTGATCGAGCATAACGCCGAGCGTTCGCGCGCCATTTCCGAGGAGCTGGAAAGGACCATCGTGCTGCGCGGCGACGCCGCCGATGAAACGCTGCTTCAAGACGAAAACATCGAGCACGCCGACGTGTTCTGCGCGGTCACCAATGACGATGAGGCCAACATACTCTCCGCCATGCTGGCCAAGCGCCTCGGGGCGCGTAAGGTCATGGCATTGATCAACCGCGCGGCCTACGTGGAGCTGGTGGAGAGCGGTATCATCGACATCGCCATCTCGCCGCAGCAGGCCACCATCGGCAGTTTGCTCGCCCATGTACGCCGCGGCGACGTGGTGGTGGTCCACTCCCTGAGACGCGGCGCCGCCGAGGCCATCGAGGCCATCGCCCACGGAGACTACCGCTCGTCTAAAGTGGTCGGGCGCCGCCTGGAAGAGATTAAGCTGCCGCCGGGCATTACCATCGGCGCCCTGGTGAGAAACGATGAAGTCATCATCGCCCACCGCGATACTGTGATCGAGGCCGATGATCATGTGATTCTGTTCATGGTGGACAAGAAGCGCATTTCCGACGTGGAACGCCTGTTCCAGGTGGGTGTCACCTTCATATGATTGAGCCCCTGTCCCGTGTTGATGACCTACGCCCAGGCTCAGCGACCGTCGCTGCGCCGCCGCGCGCAAATCACCATCTTATGCCGCCCGTGATCCCCGCCATGGCACCTTCGGCCATGTGCCGCCCCATCAGTCTTTCCACCGCCCACTGATGCAGCTGCTCGCCACGCAACGCATACTCGGGCTGCTGCTCATGCTGTTCAGCATCACCATGCTGCCGCCGACGGTGCTGTCGTGGCTGGACCACGACCATATCGCCTATGCGTTCATGACACCGTTCGTCCTGACGCTGACCACCGGCCTGCTGATATGGCTGCCGGTGCGTCACCACCGCCGCGACATGCGGGTACGCGACGGGTTTCTGGTGGTGACGCTGTTCTGGGTGGTACTGAGCCTGTTCAGCGCCTTGCCGTTCATGCTCAGCCCGCATTTGTCTCTCACCGATTCGTTGTTCGAGGCCATCTCCGGCTTGACCACCACGGGGGCCACCGTCATCGTCGGCATCGATGACCTGCCGCTGTCGCTGCTCTATTACCGTTCGCAGCTGCAGTGGCTGGGGGGGTTGGGCATCGTGGTGTTGGCGGTGGCTATCCTGCCCATGCTGGGTATCGGGGGCATGCAATTGTACCGCGCGGAGATCCCCGGCCTGATGAAGGAAGACAAACTGACGCCGCGCATTACCGAGACGGCCAAGGCGCTGTGGTACCTGTACCTTGCCTTGACCGTCGCCTGCGCCCTGGGATACTGGCTTGCCGGCATGACACCGTTCGATGCCATCGCCCACAGCTTCGCCACCGTCTCCACCGGCGGCTTCTCCACCCACGACGACAGCATGGGGTATTTCAACAACCCCAAAATTTACGCGGTGGCGGATGTGTTCATGGTGCTATCCGGCATGAATTTCTTTCTGCACTTCGTGGCGTGGCGCAAGCTGAGCCTGAAGACCTATTTTATGGACGCCGAGATCAAGGCCTACCTGACGGTGCTCGTCGTAGTCGCCGGCATCACCAGCATTTATCTGTACGCCTCAGGAACGTTCCACTCCTTCAGCCAGGCCTTGGACCACGGTGTCTTCCAGACCATATCCATCGGCACCAGCACCGGCTTCACCACCGCCCAGTTTCATCACTGGCCCACTTTTCTGCCGGCATTGCTGCTGCTGATCAGCTTCATCGGCGGCTGCGGCGGGTCATCGGCGGGCGGCATGAAGGTCATCCGCTCGTTGCTGCTTTTCAAGCAGGGTATACGCGAAATCAAGCGACTGATTCACCCCAATGCCCAATTCGTCGTGAAGGTCGGCAATAAGCCTCTATCCGACCGGGTGGTGGAGGCGGTTTGGGGATTCTTCTCTCTCTACGTCCTGTGTTACACCCTGATGTCACTGATGGTGGCAGCCACCGGTCTGGATCTGGTTTCGTCATTCTCCGCTGTGGCGGCCTGCATCAACAACATGGGGCCGGGGCTGGGTGTGGTGGAACCCAATTACAGCACCGTCACGGGCACAGCCAAGTGGATTCTGTGTTTTGCCATGCTGCTGGGGCGCCTGGAAGTCTTTACACTGCTGGTATTGCTCACCCCCGATTTCTGGCGCAAGTAGGGAGGATTTGCTGGCAGTGGGATACCTGACCGACACAGGAGTCCGATGATGGAAGACCAATCCCTGCAGAATAAATGGGACGAACGCTATAAGGCATCGGAACCCGGCGTGGGACCACCGGTGCGGGTGCTGAATGACTTCGCCCACCTGCTGCCAGGCAGCGGCGAGGCCCTGGACCTGGCGTGCGGCATGGGCGCCAATGCCCTGTTCCTCGCCCGCCGCGGGCTGGTAACCCATGCCTGGGACATCTCCAATGTGGCCATCGCAAAACTGCAGGCCTACGCGGATGCCGCGGGACTGCCGCTGCACGGGCGGGTTCACGATGCCATTCGCCAGCCGCCCGCCCGCGACAGCCTGGACGTGATCGTCATGGCCCACTTCCTGGAACGCGGCCTGTGCAGTGACCTGGTCGATGCCCTGCGCCCGGGAGGCCTGCTGTTCTTCCAGACCTTCACCCGCACCTTCGTCAATCCGGCCGGGCCGTCCCAGGACATCTTTCGCCTCGCAGACAATGAGCTGCTGCGGATGTTTCCCGCCCTGCGCGTGCTGGCATACCGCGAGGAAGGCACGGTCGGCGACACTTCCCTGGGTTTTCGCGACGAGGCACTGTTCGTCGGGTATAAAGTATAGACCACGGCCCCGCGGGGCTTTGACTTGAGACCTGTGACTTGCGACTTATGGGTGTAATCGACAATTTAGAGTCATTGCTGGCAAAGGGCCAGGACAACGCCATACTGCGTCTCGGCCTGGGTAATGCGTACATGAGTCAAGGGGACTACGCCAGGGCGGTGGAACACCTGCGTCATGCGGTCACCCAAAACCCCGGCTACTCCGCCGCGTGGAAGAGCTATGCCAAGGCCTTGGGCGAATGTGGCCGCGTCGATGACGCCGTCGCCGCCTACGAGACAGGTATCGCCGCCGCCGAGGCCAAGGGCGACAAGCAGGCCGCCAAGGAAATGGGGGTCTTTCTCAAGCGGCTGAGAAAAAATCAATAGATCCCGGATTCGCCGGGCGGGCGGGTACGAAAACGTTTATACCCCCACTGATATTGCTCGGGGTGTCGCTTGACGCAGACCTCCACGCCCTCGTTCAGGCTTTGCGTGGCGATGCGCAAATCATCGTCCCCGACAGCGGAGGACGCCGGGGAAAAATGCACTTCAAAACCGCGCCCGCTGGGCAGGCGGGTAAAATACACATACACCGCCTCTGCCCGGGTACGCGCCATTAATTTGGATACCAGACCCATGGTGTTGGCGGGCACACCCAAAAAGGGCGCGAATACCGGATTCCCCGTGCCGGGTTCCTGATCGGGCAGCACACCGACAATTCCCCCGTCATGCAGGGTTTGATACAGGGTTCGCACGCCGGTCAGGGTGGTCGGCACCATGCGCGCGCCGAAGCGCTCCCGTGCACGACGAATCATCGCGTCCAGCCCACTCAGACGGGGGGGCCGGTACAGGCCGGTAACGGGAAATTTTTGCGCAAAGCACATGGAGACATAGATCGATGCCAGCTCCCATGCCCCGAGATGGGGGATCAGCAATATCACGCCCTTTCCCCGATTGAGCAGATCGTCAAGATGCGCCCGGCCGGGGGCACGCTTGATCAACGCGAGTATCCTGTCCTCAGGCCATAGCCACAGGGGGGCGAACTCCAGCGCCGTCTTACCGCACTCGACCAGACTGCGCACCAGCAACCGCCGTCGGCACGAAGCCGATAATTGCGGAAAACATAAATCGATATTGATGCGCGATACGCGGCGCAGCTCGTTGGGCATGACGGACAGCAACCAACCCACGACCGCGCCGATCCCATGCACCGCGGGCATGGGAAACAGCGCAAAGGTGCGCAACAGCAACTTGATAATCGTCGCCCGTATCGGTATAGCCAACTGGATTCTCTGGAGCCGTTTAACTCTGGCTGAGTAGCTTGTATATAGTTATGTCACTGGGAGCTATTGGTCAGGCAGGGATTCTCCGCACTTCCAGCACATGGCGAACGTCTCTTCGTTCCACTCACCACAATATCGGCAGCGCCAGCGCTGACTTGCGTCCGGGGAGAGCGCCGCGGCGCGCCGCGCGGTCTCCTCGTAGTCACGGACCAGCGCCTTGGCCGCATCAAAATCCCCGTCATCCATGACCCATACCTCGGGCCAGGCCAAGGGGTTCACCCCGAGGGCATTATAGGTATGTTCGCCAAACACACGGGCATCGATGCCGCGCGCCTCCAGCAGGTGCCGCACCAGCTCGGCATCACCGACCTGTTCCGCCTCATAGACCTTCAACATGGTTACTACATACCATAATCATCTTAATTTCAAAATTATTAGGATTTTCATCACAATTCAACCATGCCTGGGTTGTGGTCAACACCACCCCGTGCCAGCATGCGTTGAATCAGACGGCACGCTGCTGCGACAATATGCGCTGCAGGCAGCGCCCAGCGACACGCGTCAGACAGCAATCAGAATCCGCTGATGACAATTCGACCGTGCCCGAGGATCGCCGCGAACTCAGGCCGGGAAATTTATGATATAAACACTTACCGGCTTCATATCCAACCTCTTGGGAGAACCACCATGACGATTTTGGTGATAGGCGGTACGGGAATTGTAGGCGGTTTTATCACCGCACGCCTGGCCGAAGAAGGCCTGCCCGTCCGCTGCATGAGCCGCTGGCAGGCAAATATCGAGTCGCTGCCGGACGGCGTTGAAGGCCGTATCGGCGACCTCAACAAACCCGCCACGCTGCGCCCGGTGTTCACCGGCGTTGAAAAGGTTTTTCTGATAACGCCCTTGAGCCAGAACGAGACACTGCAGGGTGTCGCCGCCGTGGATGCCGCCAAGGCGGCGGGGGTAAAAAAGCTTGTCTATATGTCGGTGCCGATGCCGCCCGGGTCATCCCACATACCGCACTTCCGCAGCAAGGTCCCCATTGAAGAGGCGGTGCGGAACTCGGGCATTACCCATACCATGCTGCGGCCGAACAATTTGTTCCAGAATGATCATTGGTGCCAGGCGGCGATCATGCTCTACCACACCTACCC
>CAYXAX010000064.1:0-8616 GCA_964463055.1 uncultured Gammaproteobacteria bacterium
ATCAGCCTGGGCTTCTCCAACGACCTGGCGGTGACCCGGCCGCTTTGCCCCGGCAGCGGTCTGAAATCGCACAAATCCACGGACGGCAAGGAATACGATCTGGAACCCACGCCCCTGAAGGTACCCTGGATCGCCCTGCAGGGCACCATCGACCTGGACGTCAGCCCCGCCGCCACCGATGCCTTTGTGCGCCAGGTGGCCAACGCGGAGGTTGTCACCCTGCCCCATGTGGGTCACGGCTTTTCCGTAGAGCGCCACTGGATGCCCCAGTACCTGCAGGCCTACCGCGATATCGTGCATAGAAGCGCCATGCGCATGCCCCCACCGGTGCCCGCGTCCCTGGACGGCCTGCCGGCCATCGCGGTCCCCGCCGAACACCCGAAAGGGGACGCCCTGGCCATCATTCTGTCAGGCGACGGCGGCTGGGTGAGCATCGACAAGGAATTGGGTCATACCCTGTCACAGGCGGGAATCCCGGTGGTGGGCTTCAACTCCCTGCACTATTTCTGGAAGGCCCGCAAGGCGGATGAAATGGCCAAAGACCTGGCCCGCATCATCGATCACTACAGCAGTGTGTGGCGGCGACGGCGGGTCATCCTGGTGGGCTATTCGCGCGGCGCGGACGTGCTGCCGTTCATGGTCAGCCGCCTGCCGGACGCGCTGCGCAGGAACATCAACCTGATAGCACTGCTGGGACCGGGCCACAAGACCTCATTCGAATTTCACGTGACGGATTGGCTGGGCGACGCCGACCGCAGCACCGACCAGCCGCTGGCGCCGGAAATGAACAAGCTCCGTGATGTGAAAATTCTGTGTATCTACGGCGAATCCGACAAAGACAATCTGTGCCCCGATCTGCATCCCCAACGCAATGTCAGGATCATGAAGACCAGCGGCGGTCACCACTTCGGCGGCGATTACGAGCGTATCGCCAACGCCATCATGGCGGCGGCGCAACGGCAATAGCGCCCTCCACCCCGATCAATATCCATGACAATCATGCGATACCCACGCAGCATGGCTCTACGTCGGGCGGGAGCGCTTTATAGCTGCAACCATCACCGCTTGCGGGTAACTGTGTGTTATCAATCCCTGTATCAAACATATTCGCCATTCACCATCGAGGAGAGGCAATGACTCACGATTTTCATGTTCACGGCACCCATGAACACGAAGTTGAACATCAGGCCCATCATCAGGGCCCGGGCCTCGCCCAGTATGTGGCCATCTTCACGGCACTGTTGTCGACCATCGGCGCGGTGGTGAGCTATCACATCAGCTCCACGCAGAACGAGTCCCTGCTGCTCAAGAACGAGGCGGTGCTGAAAAAGACCCAGGCCTCGGACACCTGGAATTATTACCAGGCCACCAGCACCAAGGCGCATCTGATGGAACTGGCGGCGGACCTGTCCGATAAGGCCAAAGCGGCTCACTATCGCGACCTCATCGCAAAATATACTCAGGAAAAGGCACAGATCCGCGGTCAGGCGGAGGCACTGGAGAAGGAGTCCCTCCATGCCAATGAGCTGAGCATGGGCATGCTGCGCCCCTTTCACCGCTCGGAGCAGGCCATCAGCCTGATACAAATCGCGATATCACTGGCGTCGATCACGGTGCTGACACGCAAGCGCTGGCTATTCGCCGTTGCCGGCGTCGCCGCCGGCGGCGGACTGATCATCGCCGGCCTGGCGTTTCTCACATGACAGCGAAGCGCTGCCGCAGCGCATCGAGTGCCGGTGAGCGTCAGCCCAGACCTGCTCTCTGTGACAACGGTTTCCGTATCCTCGACTGCCGACCATCACCTGAATCGCAATAAGGAGACAACCATGCCGCGCAACAAACAATACCTACCGTCGATTGTCCTGGGGATGGGTTTGGCCATTGCCTGCATGCCGGCCGGCGCCGCGGCGAACGCCGATTCCCTGCAGCAGGTGGTGGAACACGGCAAGTCGCTTTTCATGACCGCGACATTCGACGGTAACGGCCGTCACTGCAATACCTGCCACAAGGGCGGCGGCACGCTCATGGGTGAACTGCCCAACGGCAAGAAGATCCCCAGCCTCAGCAACGCGGCGGCCATCTTCCCCCGCTACGACAAGGCGCAACACCGCGTAAAGACGCTTCAGGACCAGGTGCATCATTGCGTCCTCAATGCCATCAAGGGACGCCCGCCCGCCTACGACAGTGCCGAGATGACCGCGCTGGTCACCTATCTCACATCACTGTCACAGGGAAAGCCCATGGACATGGACGGAAAGCCGCAGTAAACGCCAGGGAGGGCGCGGACGATTAACCGCCGGTTGAAGCGCCCTTTCTACCGACCACGGCCAGACCGGCAACTGGCTTGCCCAACTCCTTGCGAATGGTCGCCTCCCTCACCAGTTCCATGGACATGCCCGCGTTGCTCAGCATGCGCTGGATATAGGCATCGGTATGGCTGTACCTGCCGTGGGGGTTGAGTAAAAAGCCGGCCGGCGCCTCTTCGTCCTTCGCCCACTCCACGGTGAAGGCAAAGGTGCCACCGTCACGCAATGTGTTGGCGACACCCGCCAGCAGGGCATCCAGGGCACCGAAGTAGATCAGCGTGTCGGCTGAGACGACCACGTCATAGGTGTTCGGGTTGTTCATGAGATAGCCGGTCAACTCCGCCTTGACCAACTCGTCATACAGCCCGCGCTCGGCCGCCTTGGCCAGCATGCCCGGCGACAGGTCCACGCCCACCAGGCGTTTCGCGAAGGGTCTGGCCCCAGGACCGCACAGGCCGGTGCCGCAGCCGGCATCGAGGATGGCCATGTCCGCCTTGGGCGTGCGATAGGTCTCTTCCACCGCCCGGGTGACCATCTCCGGTCCGCAGTAGCCGATTTCCGCCAGGCGCTTGTCGAAGGCATGGGAGAAGTCATCGAATGTCTTGATGACATACTCGTCCGAGCAGCGCTCGGGCACCGCCTCGCCAGTGGCGGCCGCCAGCAGGTGCTGCGCGATGGGGTTGCCGGGGACGTGCTCGAGCCACTGCCGGTACACGGCGATGGCCTCCGCCATGTTGCCTTTCGCCTTCAATGCGCGGGCGAGGTTTTCATAGGCATCGTTGTAGCGGGGATCCGCGGCCAGCGCCTGGCGGTAGTTCATGATGGCCTGCGCGGCATCGCCCTGCTTATGCTGGGCGTTGGCCAGGTTGTTATACGCCAGTGCGTATTTCGGATTGATCTCGATGGCCTTCTGGTAGTTGGCGATGGCTTCCTCGACATGGCCTTGTTCGCCCAGGGCGTAGCCGAGGTTGTGATAGGCGGCGGCGTAACGGGGTTTTAGCGCGATGGCGCGGCGATAATTTTCGATGGCGCTCGGCACATCCCCCTGGGCGCTGCACGTGGACCCGAGATTGAAATGGGCCTCCGCGTAATCGGATTTCAGTTCGATGGCGCGGCGATAGCTCGCCGCGGCCTGTGCCATATCACCCGTGGCCTTGAGGGCGTTGCCCAGGTTGTTATGGGCCTCGGCGGACGCGGGGGCGATGTCGATGGCGCGCCGCAGGCTTTCAATCGCCTGGTTGTGCCTGCCCTGGCTGAGAAATAGATTGCCGAGATTGATATGCGCCCCGGCGTGGTCGGGGTTGATGCTGATGGCGTTTTCGTAGGCGGTCAGTGCGTTGTCGATATCGCCGATCTCCATATGCGCATTGCCCAGATTGAAATGCGTCTCGGCGTCATTGGGGTTGACGCGCAGGGCCTCATGGTAATGGGCCAGCGCGTCGTCATAATGCCGGAGCATCAGCTGCGCGTAGCCGAGATTGTTGTGTGAATTGAGCAGGTCCGCCCCGAGACCGATCAGCCGCCGGAAACAGATGGACGCCTCTTCGTACCTGCCGAGGTTCAGCAACGCCCTGCCCTGGTTGATCAGTGCAGGGGCGTAATCGGGATGACGTGCCAGCACATCGTCGTACTGCGCCACCGCCTCTTGCGGCTTACCCTGAAGCAGCAGGACATTACCCAGGTTGAGGCGGGCATCGGCATATTCCGGCTGCAGCTCGATCACGCGCCGGCAGCAGTCGCCCGCCGCGTCGAGATGCCCGAGCATGCCGTTTATGATGCTGAGTGTGTGCCAGGCCTGTGCGTCGCCGCTGTCACGCTCGACGACCTGGTTAAACAAGCCCTTCGCCTCATCAAGTCGGCCGGCCTGGGCAAGCTCAACCCCCCGCGACTTCATGGCGTTTATTTCATCTTCTTGACCCATGATCAATCCGTCGCCTGAAAATACTACCGTTCAACCACCAAGCAATCGTGTTTCATTCCCGCATGGTAACGCAAACAACGCACACACCCGCCGTTGGCCCTTCGGCGCAGCACCGTGCGCCCCTCATTCAGGAGATGGAACTTATTGATTATATAACGGATTAATGCCTGCTTAAAGGCGGCTGAACGGTCGGGCGCTGACTGTCAAACGGGATATGTCTTGAGGAAAAAACGGGCCCCTGCTGCGTGAATGCAGACAGGGGCCCGCCGCGTGTTGCACTGACAAAGGCCGCCCTGAATAACGGCGGCCGTGGCGACTGCTACGATCAATCACAACCCAGGTGGTTGCCGCCGGCGACATGCTTGCCGTCGGAGATCTTGGTATCGTCGCACAGCGCGCCGTTGTTGCCGATGGATGCGCCCGCGCCGATGACCACACGCTTGCCGCCGTTAACGCCGTCACCGATGCGCGCATTGGCGCCGATGAAGGTCCCGTCGCCGAGGTTGGCGCCATCACCGATGGTCACCGGCCCGGTAACGTTGGGTGACGGATTGGCGAGGTTGTAACTGACCCAAACGTGATTCTTGCCCAGCTGATTGTGGGCGCCGATCACCGTTTTGCTGCCAATCACCGAACCGGGGCCGATCTTCGACCAGTTGCCCACCCGGCTGGCGGTGCCGAACTTGGCGTCATCGCCGACGGTCACGGAATCACCCACCACGGTATCCTGGGACATATTGACGTTGTCGCCGATGGTCCCGCACACGCCGATCTTCACATTGGCGCCCACCTTGGCGTTGGTCCCTATGGTCGTTCCGGCGCCGATCTGCGCGGAATCAGCGATCGAGGTACCGGCGCCCCATGAGGCCGGGCCCCAGGTGGTGGAATCATTGGGATCACAGCCCCGGGTAGAGGCAAATGCGCCGTTGGACACCACCGCCGCCGTGAACAGCGGAACGACGGCCATTAAAAACTTAGAACGAGAATTTTTCATGTCTATACCACCTCATTGTTGTTAAAGAACACACCAGATCGATTGACGTTACGAACCGCGTCAACCTGCGATGCCTGCCAAATTTAAAATGACCCGCCCCTTGCGCAGGGAGCGGGCGCGATGCGGCTTGATTGCGTGACTCATCCGTGAATACGCCAGGGTGACCGCACACCCAATCAGTAACAGCCCATAGTGGCTGTAGGTCACAAACTGCATAAATCAAATTGCCTCCAAAGCGAGCTTGCGGGATAACCTGGTGCGCAGGCATCCTCTGTCAGAACCGCGGTAGCGTTTCGTCTGTCTGCATTGCGTTGCCGGGTATCATCACCGGCCCCCCTGCGCGAAAGGGGCCGGTGATCTCAAGATCAAAAAATGGTCGGTTGAATACTGCTACCGACCGACATCGAACCGATTCGTATTAAAAACAGCCGAAGCGGCTCTTGGACGCCAGGGACATGCCGTCCTGAACCTGTGCGTTGTCACACAGCCCCACTTTGCTGCCCACCGCGACGTCGTTACCGATGATGACGTTCAAGCCGGCCCTGGAACGGGTTCCGACGATCGTGCCGTCTCCCATCAGCGCCCCGTCATCGAGTCTCACATATTGCCCGATGGTGACTGTGCTGTTGACGTTATCGGTGGTGTCCCATACCCCGGGAGAGATCCACACCACATCCTTGCCCAAGCGACTGTTGCTGCCGACGAACGCGTGGGCGCCGATATTGGAGTTGGGACCGATGATGCTGCCGTCACTGATGCGGGCGCTGGTGCCGATATTGGCCCCGTCCTTCACAGTGACGTTGTTACCCAGGAAGGCGCGCGAGTTTACGCTGGCGCCCGCGCCGACCACGACGGCGTCTCCCATTCTGGCCCTGCTGCCAATGCTGGCGCCGTCGTTAATGGTGACGCTGCTGCCGGCGGATACGTACGGCGTGACACGGACATCGTTGCCGATGGTTCCGCACACGCCGATCCTGGCCCCCTTGCCGATGGCCGAATTGGCGCCAATGGTTGTACCCGCGCCGATCCTTGCCGTGCGCGGCACGGTCGTACCCGCACCCCAGGTCACCGGGCCCCAAGTCGAGGCATCGTTCGGGTCACAACCGGGGGTCGCCGCAGATGTCACTGCCGGGACAGTGGCGGCGATTAACAGGGATACACTTGTTGCCAATAGCTTTCTCTGTTTGGTATTCATCATTTACTTGTCCTCTTTTCCGTTTAATCCATGTCCACAAATTTCACGTTAATGAAAGTCCTTCGCACTTGAACTGAGCACAATCAAAATCGTTAATCTCTTATATAGATCCAGTCTTAAAAGAGCCTTATATTTGGTAATTATTTCCCAAATACTAACGAGCAAAAGATACAAAATAATTGTGGTTATGTCTACCTATAATCCTTATTGATTGTTTTTATTGAATTATTTGATATCGCCGCGTCCAGGTACGTTTACAAATGGGTAAAGTTAACCAGTTGCGGTATACAACACATGACGGGGTCTCTGGAGCACGCTCAGCATGCCAGCAGACGAGCGCGCCCAAACCCGGATGGTTTGCCGGGCGCTCTGTCAGTGGTGATCGTTTTGATTTATTGCCCGAACCGTGGGCGTTGTGGAATGCGGCGCAGCCTGGCAGGTGGTTATTTCACCAGCGGATGGTCCTTGGGCAGTTTCTTCGAGACCCAGATAGCGAGCTTATGACGCATGGTCTTTTGCGCCACCTGGTCTTCCGGCAGGGGCTGGATCAATTTGTCGTGGACCAGCAGGCGGTAGAGGAACTCAACCTTGTCGGTGGCCGAGTCGGTGGCATCGAACTGCGCCGCGCCACGCTTCTCGGCGTAGATCAGGCCGATGCGTATTGCCTCCTTCAACAATTCCGCTTCATTTTTTAATTTCATCAGGCAACATCCGCAATGTATTTAGCGTAACGCAGGCGTCTCCGGACACGCCGGCTTCACCTATTATTACCATACCACATTGTCATGCGCGGCAGCGTCATTCGGCATAGCCAAAACCTGACCCGCGGGAATCCCGCGCATAGTAGATGCTCTCTCCCCGCGGCACCACCACCACGCCTTCGGGTGACACATAGTAGCGCTGGGCGTCATGCTTTAAGTCGTAGCCGAGAACGGTGCCCGCCGGGATGGCGTTGTGGCGATCCACGATGACGCGCCTCAGGCGCGCACCGCGTCCGATGCGGGCGTAATCCATGACGATACAGTCTTCCAATTCAACGCCCTCCTCCAACACCGCCTCACGGCGGATGATACTGTTTTTTACCCGCACGCCCTTGTGTACAAGGGTGGCGGCGCCCAGCAGGCTGTTTTCGATCTCCCCTCCCAGTATCCTGGCCACCGGGCCCTGATAGTTGCTGGAGAATACCGGCCACTGGGGATTGAATATGTCGAAGCGCGGCTGCTCCCCGAGCACGTCGGCATGGGCGCGGTAAAACGCATCCACGTTGCCGAGGTCGCGCCAATAGCCCAACTCCTCATAGGGCTTGATGCCCGGGACATCATTGGTGGAGAAGTCATAGGCATACAGGCGGTGCGTGTCCAGCAGCCGCGGCAGGACGTGCTGGCCGAAATCGGTCTCGCCGCGTTCATTGGCCTCTTCCAGGGCCTTGACCAGGACGTTGGTGCGGAACAGGTAGTTGCCCATGGAGACAAGCGCATGATCCGGGTCGCCGGGGATCGACCGCGCCTCGAGGGGCTTCTCCTGAAATTCGCAAATGCGCCCATCGCCTTTCACATCGATCACGCCGAAGGCCCTGGCCTCTCCCAGCGGCACCGGGCGCGCACCGATGGTCACATCGGCATCCTTGTCATGGTGGTACTGCACCATCTGGCGCACGTCCATACGGTAAACATGGTCGGCGCCGAAGACGGCCACGATATCGGGGCGATGCAGCTGGATCAGCCGCAGGCTCTGGTATACCGCGTCGGCGGTGCCCTTGAAGGACCAATGCCCCTCGTGCATCTCGGGCGGCACCACCGTAACGAACAGGTCCGGCAGCAGCGGAGAGATCACCCATGCCTTGCGGATGTGCTCTATCAGCGCCTGGGGCTTGTATTGGACCAGCAGGTAGATGGAACGGATACCGGAGTTAATCATGTTGCTGAGGACAAAATCCACGATGCGGTAGCGCGCCCCGAACGGGACGGCGGGTTTACAGCGGCCGCTGGTCAGCGGCAGCATGCGCTTGCCCTCGCCGCCGGCGAGCACGAAGGTGATTATGCGTTCCGAATGCCTGCGTTCATACATATCAAGACTCTCCTAGATCCTGCCCGCACCGCTGCCCACGCCAGATTACAAAACACTAGGCGACTGTCGGACTTAGGACCAATCTACTGCGCCGATGGGAGAGCGGTCCATTTTTCCGATCCTTTTCATCAAA
>CAYXAX010000064.1:8626-11597 GCA_964463055.1 uncultured Gammaproteobacteria bacterium
AAATAGCGACGGCTCCACCCTTCACTTCGCTCTTCCCTCAAACGATCGAAAACCTGACCTCGCTTTCCCACCTTCCTCGCTGCGATCGCCTAAGTCCGACAGGCTCCTGGCAGTCTGATTAATTTCAATGACGCCGCTATGGCGCGGGCGGGAATTCAGCCTCCTGACATTTAATGACTGCTGAATTCCGCGGCTGCGGCGCCGCACCCCCTGGTGATTGTGCTTCAGAAATTCCTTACTGAGTAGTGTATCGCAGACCCACCGGTGACGTCTTTGATCCTGGGCAATGCCCCGCCAGCAGATCGCCGACGCGGCATATGGTGTAAACTACGCGGAAATATTCAGGATAATCCAATCGATATCATCGAAAGTGATTATCAGTTACCGCCCCACTGAGGCACGAGAGGTTCCATGCTGAGATTCAGCCCCTATGTGGTCATCCTTACGATGCTCACCGTCACCGGCATTATCGCCACCGTGTGGGGATGGCTCATCCTTGCCAAGGCCAAAAAGTCCAAGCAGTGGCCCAGCATCGAAGGCGAGATCGTGAAGTCACGACGCGGCCTGGGTCGCAATGACCCGCTGCCCGATATCGAGTTCCGCTATACCGTGCAAGGACGTACCTATGCGAAGACCCAGGAATTCTCCGCGGACCTGACGCCGGATGAGGAGTTCACCGACAATTTTCTCAAGAAATACCCGGTGGGCACCAGCGTAACCGTGTACTACGATCCCTACGATCCCGAGCAGGCCACCCTGGAGAAAGGCTTCATCAGCGGCAACTGGATGGTGTTCGCGCTGGGCGTGGGGGTGACGCTGTTCGGCGTGCTGTCGCTGATCTTCCACGGCTGAGGCATCGAAAGCGGCGCAGCGCCGCAGCGCTCAGGCCAGTGTGAAATAAAATACCGTGCCCTCTTCCGGTACGGAATCGACCCAGACGCGCCCACCGTGGTTGGCGATGATGCGCTGTACCGTTGCGAGGCCCACGCCGGTACCGGGAAAGTCGGGAGCGGCGTGCAGGCGCTGAAAGACACGGAACAGCTTGTCCACGTATGCCATGTCGAAACCGACGCCGTTGTCGCGCACGTAGTAGATCTCCTGCCCTTCCGCCGTTTCCATTTTGCCCACCTCGATGCGCGCGGTGGCTTTCCTGGCAGTGAACTTCCAGGCGTTTGACAGCAGGTTCTGCAGCACCGCCTCCAGCAGGCCCGGATCGCCGTGGGCGGTCAACCGCTCCGCGACCACCAGCTGCGCGCGCCGATCGGGGTCTTCGGACTGCAGGTCCGCCAGGATCTTCCACGCTGTGCGGCCCAGGTCCACCGTATCCTTTCGCAGCGGTTTGTGCGCCAAGCGCGACAGTTGCAGCAGGTCTTCGATCAGCCTGCCCATGTGCTGGACGGAATTATGGATGCGCTGCAGATAGCTCTTGATATCGTCAGTCAGGTCCTCTCCAAAATCCTCGAACATGATTTTGACAAATCCGTCGATATGCCGCAGCGGTGCGCGCAGGTCATGGGAGACGGCGTACGAGAACGCCTCCAGTTCCTTGTTCGCGTCTTCCAACTCGGCGGTGCGGCTCTTTATGCGTTCATCCAGCTCCGCATAGACCTGAACATTCTCCATGGCCACGGCGGTGGTGTCGGCCAAGGCCTGCAGCAGCTTCACTTCCTGCGCGGTAGCGGCGTGCGGGTTGGCCCAGTAGGTGCCGATGGCGCCGACGGGATCCATGAGCCGGATCGGGACCATGACCAGGCTCTTGACGAAGGTCGGGCGGTACGCGTCATGGGGAATGCGTGTGTCGGCATAGATGTCCTCGATCACGGCCTGTTTACGGTTCAGCATGGCCCAGCCGCTGATGCACGCATTGAGAGGAAATCGCTGTCCCTTCCATAGCGGGGCGATGGCATCCTCATCGGCGTAATAGCACATGCCGTTGTCGTTCAGGACGAAGGTCGCCCCGTCGGCGCCGGTGAGATCGCGCGCCGCCCTGCGCACGATCTCCATGACGCCTTGCAGCGTGCGGGCCAGGGAGAGTTCCTGAACGATGGTGATGAGGCGCTCCATGGCATGCAGATAGAGCATATCCCCCATCGCGTCACCCGAGCGGCCCGTTTCCTCGACGGCGCGGCGAATGGCGGGGGCGATCAACGATAGATCTGACTTGTCCAGGCAATCCGCAGCCCCTGCCGACTTGAGCATCTCGGCACCCAGACGGGGGCTGTAGCCGCCCGAGACAAACAGAAATGGAACCTTGGGGCAGCGTTGCAGGGCGATCTGCAGCGAGCCCAGTGGATCGAGCCCCGGCAGGCTGCTGTCGGATAGAATCAAATCGAATCCGCCGGCGTCCAGGGCTTTGAGGTATTCGTGACTCGAGGTGATGACTCTGACGTGGCAGCTCAGGCCTTCGCTTTCGATGGCACGTTTGATAAGGTCGGCATCATTTGCATCATCTTCGAGATGCAGAATATGCAGGGATCCAGTCTCGTCCATCCGTTGCTCCTTTTGACTGTAACATCAATATCCCCCCATAAAATGTGGTATTTCACATATCACATCTCGCCAAATAATACCCGCTTCCATGGACTGCGCGGTGAGGAATTTTTCTCAAACTATAAAAAGACATATAATCAATGTATGTTTTTTGATCGTCTCCGCGCGACTAATGTTCCCCTGGCGTGCATAACAACGAGGACAATGGTGGGCGCGGTCGCTCAATCAGATGATTCTAATATTCTTACCCGAGCACTGACCGACACAGTTATCATACGGCCTGCCCGCCGTCCCCGGCGGACGCGGCCTGACACAGGCGCATGGTACTAATGGGCATGGACCCTGGGACGCGAGCCTGGTAAGGCCCAGCCTCATGCCTTAATCATCATTGAACCAAAACGCGGCAGGAATGATACATGGCACACACCACACTCAACGTCCTCGGCCTATCGGGCAGCCTGCGCAGACAGTCGCGCAATTC
>CAYXAX010000064.1:11697-13280 GCA_964463055.1 uncultured Gammaproteobacteria bacterium
CGGCTGTTGAATCGGTCACTTGGCGACTGACTCAGGCGACCGGGTTCTCCAGGGTACCGATGGGTTCGATGGTGACGGAGACACGGTCACCCTCATGAAGATAGCGCGGGGGTGAAAAGCCCATGCCCACGCCGGCGGGGGTGCCGGTGGCGATGATATCGCCCGCTTCCAGGGTGATGGTGCGCGACAGCGTTTCGATCAGCGTGGGGATATCGAAGATCATGTCCGCCGTGCAGCCGTCCTGGCGCAGCTCCCAATTGACGTGGGTGCGCACCCGCAGCTCGGTCACGTCGGCGACGGCGTCCCGGGTTACCAGCGCCGGACCCATGGGACAGAATCCGTCCAGGCTCTTGCCCAAAAACCACTGTTGGTGGGTCTTCTGCAGGCGCCGCGAGGTCACGTCGTTGATAATGGTGTAGCCGTATATGTGATTCAGCACGTCTTCCTGGCGGATGCCGCGGCCGCCGACGCCGATGACCACCGCCAGCTCGCCTTCGTAATCCACGGAGTGCGTGGGATCGAGCCATGACGGAATCGACTCACCGGGTCCGATGACCGTGGAAGTCAACTTGGTGAAAAAGATCGGGAGCTTGCCGCCGGCGTCATCCCCGCCCGACAGGCTCTGCACCTCCTTGAGGTGATCGCGGTAGTTCTTGCCGACACAGAAGATATTGCGCCGCGGCTTGGGTATCGGCGCCAACAGGCGCACGCGGTCCATGGGAAAGCGCGCGGCACCCCCGGTCAGCGCGGCCTTTGCCGCCACCAGACCGTCCTTACCGCGGGCGATCAGCGCAAGCATATCGTGGGTTTGCCCCGCGGATGCATGGGTGAGATCCACCACCTCACGGCGGCGCTGATCCAGCACCCCCACGCGCTGGCGCTCGGATTCAACAAACGTGACGAAATGCATCAATAAGCCCCCCCTAGGACAGTTCATTGTCCCACAAACCAACAGCGCTCATAACGGCCTTCCCTTAAGCCATACTTAAGATCAGAGCGGCCTGTCACCGAAGCATTGCGTGGCCAGCGTCGCCGGGGGCTAGAAGCGGATCATCCGTTGCCGCCTGCCTTGGCGGCGAGTGGCATTGGCGGGCCCGTTCACACGATCCAGCGTCGTTGTCGGCTACAGTTGACACACCTCGTCACAGACGCTGTTCAGCCCCACGTGCATAAGCGTATTCAAAAATAATTTCGCATCGTAGCTTGATTTATGGCGTCGCCGCGGGCACGCCGTTTGTCTATATTATTTACGCCATCTTTGGATGACCGGGTCTTGCATTAAGACACCATACCGTCCTTGAGGAGTTAAAGGTGAGCAACGCAGAAAACGTGTCTATCCGGAAGTCATTCGGTTTCATATTCCTACTGTTGACCGCGGGGGTGGGACAGCCCCTGCAGGCCGCGACATTTGATGTCAACACCACCCAGGATGCTCCGGCATTGGCATCGGCCATCAGCCAGGGCGGTGTGTGACGACGGCCTTGGCCGGTGCACCCTGCGCGCTGCCATCCAGGGGGCCAACGCCAGTGTGACCGGCACCCTGGATGTCACCGCCAACACCGCGGAGGGAAGTGGCGACATCA
>CAYXAX010000065.1:0-13211 GCA_964463055.1 uncultured Gammaproteobacteria bacterium
CGGCGGCGCGCATCATGCCTTCCGGGCCGCACATCATGACGATGCTGCGGCGGGGGTCGATGTGGGCGTGTTCGAACAGAACGGTGACCGGGCCTACCTGCCACGGCCACAGGGGCGAGCCTTCATCGGAGGACAGCAGTACCTGGGTGTCCGGCTGTTGTGCCCAGGCTTCGTATTGTTTACGCCAGAACAGATCCTGGGCGTGCTTGACGCCCTGGATGATCACCAGGCGGCCGAATTGCTCGCGGCGGCGCATGACGTAATTGATGACCGAGACCGTGGGCGCGCAGCCCAGGCCGCCGGTGATGATGACCACGTCCCTGCCCGCGGCCGCCGCCAGGGGCCAGCCGCGGCCGTAGGGGCCGCGCAGGCCCAGCCGCTCGCCCTGCCGCAGCTTTGCCATGGCATTGGTGACGCGCCCCACCGCGCGAATGGTGTGGTGCAGGATGTGATGGTCCTCAGGATCGGAGACGATGGAGATCGGTACTTCGCCGGCGCCGTAGAGATACAGCATGTTGAATTGCCCCGGCAGAAACCGGTACACCTTGCGGGCGTTGCCGTTGCTGATTCTCAGGTGCAGGGTGAAGACCGACGGCGTCTCCTCCGTGCGCCCCACCACTTCCGCCTCGAAGGGCACTTGTGTCTTAGCAGCCGCTGTACCCGAACTCATTTCATATGCCATGGGTAATATTCGTTGCTTATAACCCGCAACTCGGAACCCGGTACTCGAAACTCCGAAGGCTGGAACCCGAAACGCGAAACCGAACCTTCATTTCCCGTCCCCGCAGATCGCCGCCGTCTCTTCCGTGATATCGATGCCCACCGGGCACCACGAGATGCAGCGCCCGCAGCCCACGCAGCCGCTCCTGCCGAACTGATCGTGCCAGCCGCCCAGCTTGTGGGTCAGCCACTGGCGGTAACGGGACTGGGTGTCCGCGCGGATGGTCACGCCGTGGATATAGCTGTGTCCCTGGGTGAAGCAGGAGTCCCACTGCCGGTAGTGTTCGGACTCCCCGCCGTCCAAGTGAGCGGACTCGGCCTGGCTGTGACAGAAACAGGTGGGACATACCGACGTGCAGTTGCCGCAGGACAGGCAGCGCGCCGCCACTTCCTGCCAGCGGGCATGATTCAGATTGGAGAACAGGACATCGCGCAGGTTGCGCGAGGGCAGCGAGCGCGTCTGCCGCAGGGCGGCGTCCTTACTTGCCTGCTTGCCGGTATGGCGCTGTTCCCGGCTCGCCGGGATCTGGGGCAGCGCGTCGGCGATGGCCCTGCCCTTGGCACTGCCCGGATAGATGACGTAGCCGTCTTCCAGTTCGTCCATTGCAATATCGAAACCGCCGTCGGCGCGGGGACCGTCTCCCGTGGAGGCGCAGAAGCACGTCTGCGCGGGGTGGGTGCAGTTCACGGCGATGAGCAGCAGGGCCTTGCGCCGTGCCCGGTAGTGGGCGTCGCCGCGGTAGTGCTGATCGAGCATCTTCAGGGCGGCCAGATCGCAGGCGCGCACGCCGATGACGGCGGTGAGCGGCGCCTGCACGGTCTCCGCGGCGAACTTCAGGCGTCCCTTGGCGTCGCGCCTGACCCGCCACACGGTTTCCCGCGGGCTGAACACCAGCGGCTTGAGCGCCTGCGGGCCGTTGGCCCAGGCGAACAGACGCGGACTGTCTGATTTGCGCAGGCGGAAATTGCCCGGTGACTGCTCGTCCCCGGTACCCTGAGGCAGTTCCGCCATGTGTGACAGCGGCCCGTACACCACCGTCCCTTCACTGACGCGCGGGCCGATGCATTGATATCCCGCGGCGCGCAAGGCATCCAGCAGCAGCTGTAGTTGATTGCGCGGGAGATAAAGGGGAATTCCCTTGGCGGCCATGGGTGCGGTCCCGGCTGAGAGTCAATGTCATACGTTACAGGGCTTCGCTGATGGGATGCAAGAAGTTAAACAAGTCACGGGTCCCAGGTCACAGGTCATTAGCCACGGTTTGTCTTCTTCGACCTGCGACCTGCGACGGGATATCGCTTTAACCCAATAATGGAAAGTGATATACATGAAGTCAACCATCCGCTTATGGAGACGCCTATCGTGTGTTTAGGTATCCCGATGCAGATCATGGAAATCCGCGGCCAGATCGCGTTGTGCGGCGCCAAGGGCATCGAGCGGGATGTCAATCTGTTCCTGGTACAGGATCAATCCCTTGACCGGGGTGATTTCGTGTTGGTCCATGTGGGTTACGCCATTCAGAAGGTCGCTCCCCAGGAAGCACTGTCATCCTGGGAACTCTTCGACCGCATGACCGGAGACGGTCATGCATGAATTTTCCATCTGCCGCACCCTCGTGCTTCAAGTGGAAGACGCGGCGCGCGAATACGATGCCCGCAGCGTCATATCGATCACCGTCAGTCTCGGTCCCCTGTCCGGCATTCACGCCGATGAACTGCGTCAGGCATTTCCCCTGGTCAGCGCCGGCTCCATGGCCCAGGATGCGCAGCTGCTCATCGATTACAAGCCCCTGCAGTGGCGCTGCCAGGCCTGCGGCAGGGAGGATGAATCCGATGCCGCCGTGGAGCGTTGCACTGACTGCGGCAGTGACAGACTGCAGCTGTTGAGCGGCGATCAGGTCGTATTGGAACACCTGGAAGTCAGCCGTTGAGTGCGCCATGACGATCACCGCCGCACAATGGTTGGCGCGAATCCGCGCATTGCCCCTTCCGCACAAAGTCAAAGTCATGAACGTATGCGGCGGCCATGAGCGCTCCATCACCATGGCCGGGCTGCGCGGGGTGCTGCCCGAGACCGTGGAGTTGATTCCCGGCCCCGGTTGCCCGGTGTGCGTGTGTCCCGAGGAAGACCTCTATGACGCCATTCAGCTTTCCCTGGCGGAGAAGGTCACGGTGGCGGCCTTCGGTGACATGCTGCGGGTGCCGGTGAACGGCCCCAGGGGCGAGGCGCGTACCCTGGAGCAGGCGCGCGCACGGGGTGCCGACATCCGGCCCATCGCCTCGCCCTTGGAGGCCCTGGAGATCGCCGTGAGTCAGCCGCAGCGGCCGGTGATCTTTTTCGCCACCGGTTTCGAGACCACCACGGCCCCGGTGGCCGCCCTGCTTACCCAGGGCATTCCCGATAACCTGTTCATCCTGCTCAGCGCGCGGCGCACGTGGCCGGCGGTGGCGATGCTGCTGGACAGCGGCGAAGCGAGCTTTCATGCCCTCATCGCACCGGGACACGTGGCGACCATCATGGGTCCGGAGGAATGGGCGGCGGCGGTGGACAACTATCATATGCCCACTGCGGTGGCGGGTTTTGAGCCGGTAAGTCTGCTGGCGGCGACCTATTCGGTACTGCGCCAGTGGCTGGAGGGGCGCGCTTTTCTCGACAACTGCTATACCGCCGTGGCGCATGCGGGGGGCAATGCCCTGGCTAAGCGCTGCCTGGCGCAGACCATGGACGTGGTCGACGCCAACTGGCGCGGCATCGGTTCCATCCCCGCCTCGGGATACGCATTGAAAGACGCTTTGCAGGCCCACGACGCGCGCGCGCGTTTTATCCCCGGCGCGGGCAGTGAGCGCCGACGCGCCGGTGCGATGCCGCCGGGCTGTGACTGCGCCAAGGTGGTCCTCGGAAAGATCTACCCCGATGAGTGTTACCTGTATGGCCGTGCCTGTACCCCGCGCACGCCGATCGGGCCGTGTATGGTGTCCGATGAGGGGGCGTGCCGGATCTGGTGGGCCTCGGGAGTCAGGGAAAACAAGGTCTCAGGCCGCAGGTCGCAGGTCACAGGTCGTCGATAAACAGTTTCGAGTTACGTGTTCCGAGTTTCGGGTTTCGGGTTATGGCAGCGGCCTTGCGGCCGCACTTTATTCGAGAGGGATTAAAGGACCGCAAAGTGTCTTGCACGTGATTACTCCTCCTCACCCCGGCCCTCTCCCTGGAGAGGGAAGAGCGAAGCGAAGGGTGCGGGAGTAATAATGGCGTATTGCGGTGTGTGAATGGTCCCTACTCCCTCTCACGGAGAAGGCTAGGATGAGGGGGAGTTGATAGGAATTTGATTCCTTAGCCAACCCGAAACTCGATACCCGCAACCCGAAACTGATACTCAGCCTGCGACGAAGAATAATGGAATCACCGCAAATCAAACGTTCTGAGTCTCCCGCCCTATGCGCCCGCAAATGGATCATCGGCGGCCAGGTCCAGGGCGTGGGGTTCCGCCCGTTTGTATATCGCCTTGCCCACCGGCTGGGGATTAACGGGTGGGTGCGCAATGTTTCTGGGCAGGTGGAGGTGATCGGCCAGGGGGATGCCGACAGTCTAGAGGCATTCGCGCGCGCCGTGCTCCTTGAAGCCCCGCCCCTGGCGCGGCCGGTGATGATCGCGGAACAGAGCCTGGCGCCCCGGGCGCTGGCGACGTTCACGATTCAGGACAGTGCCGCGTCACCTTGCGGCGATGTGCACCTGCCCCCGGATTACTTCGCCTGTGACGACTGTCTTGCTGAGCTGCGTGATCCGGCTAACCGCCGCTATCGCTATCCGTTTATCAACTGCACCCAGTGCGGTCCGCGCTATACCCTGATCGATCGGCTGCCGTACGACAGGCCCAATACCGCCATGGCGGATTTTGAACTGTGTCCCGAATGCCGCCGGGAATACCTGAACCCCCTGGACCGGCGTTTTCATGCCCAGCCCCTGGCCTGTCCGACATGCGGCCCCGAGGCGGTGTTCCATCGGGCGGGCAAGTCGCTCGTGAGCGGTGACGCCGCCATACGCGCCTGTATCGAGGCGCTGCACCGGGGGCTCACGGTGGCGGTGAAAGGCGTCGGCGGCTATCACCTGTTGTGTGACGCCCGTTCCGAGGCGGCGGTGATGCGCCTGCGGCTGCGTAAAGCGCGGCCCCATAAGCCGTTGGCGGTGATGCTGCCGTGGCGCGGCGGTGATGGCATGGGCTGGGTCAGGCGCGTTTCACGGCCGGATGAAGCGGCAGCGGTGCTGCTCGCCGATCCACGGCGGCCCATCGTACTCGTTGCCAAGCGCAACGATTCACCCCTGGCCTCTTCCATCGCGCCGGGTTTGGGCGAGGTGGGGCTGATGCTGCCCTACAGTCCTCTTCATCATCTGCTCCTGGACGATATGGGCGGCCCGCTGGTGGCCACTTCGGCGAACATCAGCGGCGAGCCGGTGCTGACCGATGGCTGGGAGGTGGAGGCCCGGCTAAAGACCATCGCCGATGCCTTTGTCCATCATGACCGTCCCATCCGCCGTCCCGCGGACGATTCTGTCTACCGCATTATTGGCGGCGGTCCGCTGCCGCTGCGGTTGGGTCGCGGCCACGCTCCCGTGGAACTGACCCTGCCCGCCCCAACTCCGGTACCCACCCTGGCGGTAGGCGCCCACCTCAAGTGTACCGTGGCACTCGCCTGGGGCGACCGAGTGGTCATTTCCCCCCATGTGGGTGACCTGGGCACACTGCGCAGTGATTTAATATTTAAAAATATAATTAGTGAGTTACAGTCAATATATAAAGTAAAAATAGAGCACGTGGTGCACGATGCCCACCCCGACTACGCCAGCACGCGCTGGGCGCGCGGTCTTGGGATACCCACATCCCGGGTGTTACATCACCATGCCCATGCTTCGGCGCTGGCGGGTGAATTGGGTATGGACAAGGACCTGTTGGTATTCACCTGGGACGGCACGGGACTGGGTGAGGACGGGACCCTGTGGGGCGGCGAGGCACTGTTGGGGCGACCTGGGCGCTGGCGGCGGGCGGCCTCTTTCCGGCCCTTTGCCTTGCCGGGGGGTGACAAGGTGGTCCGCGAACCGTGGCGTACGGCAAAGTCCCTGGCCTGGGAGATCGGTTTGGACACGCTCCATGACGGGCCTGAGTCCGAACTGCTGCATCATGCATGGCAGCGGGGGCTGAATTGCCCGCGCACCAGCGCCGTGGGGCGATTGTTCGATGCCGCGGCGGTGCTGTGCGGCCTTATTCGTGAGACCAGTTACGACGGCCAGGCACCCATGATGTTGGAGGCGGCGTGCGATGGCGGTCACTGCGAGGCGATCACCCTGCCCCTGTCACGTGACGAACAGGGCCTGTGGCGTAGCGACTGGTCACCGCTGCTGCCCATGCTGATGGATGTGCGTGTGCCGGCGGCGCGGCGTGCCATGGGTTTTCATCGCACCATGGCCACCGCTCTTCTACAACAGGCCGTAGTGGTGCGCGAGGAATACGGCGTCACCGACGTGGGCTTGAGCGGCGGCGTGTTTCAGAATCGTGTCCTGACCGCCTGTGTGGTGGAGATGCTGCAGTCGCGGGGGTTCGATGTGCATATGCATGCGGAGATTCCGTGCAATGATGCAGGGATCAGTTACGGGCAAATAATAGAATGCGTTTCGAGCTGCGGGTTACGGGTTGGCTAAGGAATCAAATTCTTATCAACTCCCCTCCTCCTAACGGCTTCGCCCCCCCTCGCTTCGCTCTTCCCTCCCAGGACGAGGGTCGGGGTGAGGGGGGAGTAATCACATGCAAGACTTTTTTCGGTCCTTTAATAGCTCTCGAATAGAATGCGGCCGCAAGGCCGCTGCCATAACCCGAAACTTGGAACACGTAACTCGAAACTGTTTATCGACGACCTGTGACATTGATATTACTCTTACCGGAACCCCCATAAGTCTATCAAGACTATGAAATCCCAGGATCTGACAACGCACATCAGTCTCGCCCACGGCAACGGCGGGCGTTTGACCCGCGAGCTGGTGGATGAGTTGTTCGCGCCGCTGTTGGCCAATCCCCTGTTGGATACGCGCCAGGACGGCGCTTGTGTCAGTGTGAACGGCACTGAGATCGTTCTCACCACTGACGGATTTACCGTCCAGCCCCTGGAGTTTCCCGGCGGTGACATTGGATCGCTGGCGGTTCACGGTACCGTGAATGACCTGGCGGTTATGGGGGCGACACCGCTTTATGTGACGCTGAGTGTCATCGTGGAAGAAGGGCTGGACGCGGCGCAGCTGCGCCGCGTCATCACCAGCCTGGGGCGCGCGGCAGCCGCGGCGGACGTGAGCGTAGTAACGGGAGACACAAAGGTGGTGCGCCGCGGCGAAGGCGGCGGGCTGTATCTGTCGGTGACCGGTGTCGGTGCGCGGAACAAGGCGTTTGACCTGGGGCTGACGCATATCAAGCCGGGCGACGCGGTGTTGGTCAGCGGAGCGGTGGGCGATCACGGCGTAGCGGTGCTACTGGCGCGGGAGGAATTCGGACTGCGCGGCGAGGTGGTCTCCGACTGCGCCAGCGTCCTGCCCCTGACGGCGGCCCTGGCCGCCATCCCCGGCGTGCGTTTCATGCGCGACCCCACTCGCGGCGGCCTTGCCACCGTGGCCCACGAGATCAGTCACGGCAGTGGCTGCGGTATGCGTCTCGTGTACGATGCCATCCCGGTGCGCGAACCGGTACGCGCCGTATGCGAAATCCTCGGCTACGACCCCTTCTATCTGGCATGCGAGGGTCGCGTGGTTGCTGTCATTGATGGTGAGCACGCGTCGTCAGCAATGGCGGCGTGGCGTGCCCTGCCCCAGGGCCGTGACGCGGCGATCATCGGCACCGTCACCGCTGGGCCGGCGCGGGTGGTGTTGGAGACGTCGTTGGGAGGAGAAAGGATGTTGGAGGAGTTGGAGGATGATCCGTTGCCTAGAATTTGTTGATCACCTGAAGAGTGATCAACAAACCCTGGGGTTTCGGGTTCTGAAATGAAAGTTTCTATCGACTCCCCCTCATCCCGACCCTCTTCCTGGGAGGAAAAAGCGAAGCGACGGGTGTGGGTGAAATGCGTGGAATCGGCGGGTGGCGATGATTGATTCCTTCTCCCTCTCAGGGAGAAGGTTGGGATGAGGGGGAGTTGAAAAGATTTAATTCCTTAACCAACCCGAAACTGGCTTATTTAATAAGCCCCCGCACAGCTACTACCACATCATCCACCTGCGGTATCGACCGCGCCTCCAACTCCCCATTGTACGGTGTAGGCACGTCGGCGGCGGCGACCCGCTGCGGCGGTGCGTCCAGGGAGTAGAAGCTGCGCTGGCATAGTTCGGCGACGATCTCAGCGCCGGCGCCGGCGAAGCGGCAGTCTTCTTCCACGACGATGCAGCGGTGGGTCTTGTCCACGGATTTCTGTATGGCGGGCAGGTCGATGGGGCGCAGGCTGCGCAGGTCGATGACCTCTGCCTGGATGCCCTCGCCCGCCAGCTGCTTTGCCGCGTCCAGGCATACCTGCACCATGCGCGACCAGGCGACCAGGGTCACGTGGTCACCCTCCCGGCGCACGGCGGCCTGATGGATCGGCGGCGGTGCGGCGGTCGGATCGAACGGGCCTTTGGAAAAATAGAGCAGTTCGTGTTCCAGGACGATCATGGGGTCGTCTTCGCGTATGGCCTGGGTCAGCTGCCAGTAGCTGTCTTGGGGCGTGGATGGCACCACGATGCGCAGGCCCGGCGCGTTCATCAGGGTATGTTCCAGGCGCTGGGAGTGCTGGGCCGCCAGCTGGCGGGCCACGCCGCCGGGCATGCGGATCACCAGCGGCACGCGAATTTTGCCGCCGGACATGTAACGCAGCTTGGCCGCCATGTTGATGATGGCGTCCAGGGCCAGGAGGGCGAAGTTTATGGTCATGATCTCCACCACGGGACGACCGCCCACCATGGCCGCGCCCACGCCCAGGCCGGTGAAGCTGTTTTCGGAGATGGGCGCATCGCGCACGCGCCACTCGCCGTACTTTGCATACAGGCCCTGGGTGACGCGATAACTGCCGCCGTACAGGCCCACGTCCTCGCCGAGGACAAACACCGCATCGTCGGCCTCCAGGGCGTGGTTGAGGGCCAGGTTCAGGGCCTGCCACACCATGAGCTCCTGCGCCGGTTCGGCCGGTGCGATGATGCCGGTGTTTTCGCTGCGGCTGCGTTTCATGACCTGGGGCTGTACAGATCCATGGGGGTGTCAGTGACGCCGTGAAACAGGTCCGTGGGCGGCGGGCTCTGTTCGGCGAACTGGACCGCATCGTCCACCGTGTCCTGCACCTCTTTTTCAACGGCGCTGATTTCGCTCTCCGTCAGCCATTCATGCTTCAACACCGAGGCACGGAACGTTGTGACGGGGTCGCGGCCTTTGAACTCGGCCATCTCCATGGCGGAGCGGTAGGCGTCGCTGTCGGCCATGGAGTGGCCGCGAAAGCGATAGGTCTCACACTCCAGCAGCACCGGCCCGCCGCCGCCGCGGATGCTCTGCAGGGCCTCGGCGGCGGCGTGGTATACCGCCTGCACGTCCATGCCGTCGACACGGTTTGCATGGATGCCGTAGGCGCAGGCGCGTTTGTGTACTTCAACCACGGCGGAGTGGTGATGGATTTCGGTGCCGATCTGATAGTGATTGTTCTCGCAGATGAACAGTATCGGGAGCTTCCACAGGGCGGCCATGTTCAGGGACTCGTGAAAGGTCCCCTGATTGACGGCCCCGTCGCCGAAGTAGCACAGCACCGCATCCGGCGACTGGGTCATGGCCTGACGGTAGGCTGCGCCGATGGCGATGGGAAAGGTCTCGCCGACGATAGCGTAACCGCCGAGAAAGCGCCGCTCCATGTCGAACAGATGCATGGACCCGCCATAACCGCCGGAACACCCGCCGCTGCGGCCAAACAGCTCGGCCATTACCGCTCCCGGCGGCACTCCGCGGATCATGGCATGGACGTGTTCCCGATACGTGGTGACCACGTAGTCTCCCGGATCCGCGGCGCGCAGGGATCCCACGGCCACCGCCTCCTCCCCGGGATACAGGTGCAGAAATCCCGCGATTTTACCCTGGGCGTATTGCTCCGCCGCGGCCTGCTCGAAGAGACGGGCCAGCGTCATGTCATGGAGAAATTGTCCGGCGAGATCCCTTTGCATGGCGCACCGACAAGGACTGGATATAAGGCATGTCACGTCTTGCGGGGAGGTGCATCGACGATGACAAGATATTTCCCGCACTGAATACTTTCACATCCATTGTGGGAATTCAAGGTCGCCTGGAATCTGCCAGATATCTGGCAGATTCCAGAGTTTCGTGTTGCGAGTTCCGGGTTTCGAGTTACATAAGGAAGTAAATCCTTATCAACTCCCCCTCATCCTGACCTTCTCCCTGAAAGGGAGAAGGAACAAGATGAACCTGGCCGTAGGCCGCTGCTACAACCCAAAACTCGAAACACGGAACATGTCGTCAAGCTGCGACCCGCGATTAACGGTCGGCCGCGCTCTTCTCCGACGTTTCGCCCGCCGGTGCGAACGTGACCAATATGTCTTCGGCGGCGGGTTCCAGCTGCGCGTCGGGTGTTTTGAAAACGATATCACCGCTTTTACGGTGAAGCAGGACTTCCATGGCATCGGCGGGACGCTCTTTGAGGTGATCCTCATAGGAATAGTCCTCGGTAAAACGCGTTTTCTGGAACGTCCATCCGGTGTAGGCGCGGCGTTCCAGCTCGCCGTAGACTTCATCCTCCTTGAAGGCGATGGCCCCGCGCAGGCTATGGCGCAGCGTGCGGGCGTCTTTCTCGTCAGCGCTATACATGGGGAGTTGAAATACCCGATTGTAGCCGCGCTCATGGGCAAAGTGGGTGCACACCAGGGCGTTGTAGGCATCATTTGAGGTGGCGGACAGGACATAACCGATTTCATTGAATTCCAGAGATTCGTCGCTTTCCTCCGAGAGGATTTCGCCGAAGTAGACAGGGACGCCTGACAAACGGACTGGGCGCAGGCGGCTCCATGAACTGTCCGTCACCATAACGCTGAGTTTCATATCTTTGAGGATCTGGGCCAGCCCCACGGACCAGCGCGATGCGCCGATGATGAGTACACCGTTCTGATCGGCCACAGCCAGACTGAGCTTGCGTGCAAGCCAGCGGATGGTGGCGCCGTGCACCGTCACCGTGAGCAGGATGAGCGCGAATACAAGCGGCATGAGCAGATCACCGTCCGAGAAACCGTGGGTCGCCAGACGCGGGCCGAAAAATCCCGCCATGGCGGCGGCGACGATACCTCGCGGTGCTATCCACGCCACCAGCGCACGCTCGCGCCAGCTCATGTCCGCCTTGATGGTGGCGAGCATGACCGCTGCGGGCCGCACGAGAAATATCACGACTGCCAGCAGTGCCGCGCTGTGCCAGTTGAGCCGGGTCATGACGGCAGGGTTCAGGTCGGCGGTGAGCAGCACAAAGATGCCCGACACCAGGAGAATGGTGATGTACTCCTTGAAGCGGCGGATCTCGCTCATGCTCGGCAGCCGCATGTTGCCGATTACCAGTCCCAGAATTGTGGCCGCCAGCAGCCCCGCTTCACTCTGAGTCATATCGGCGATACCGTAGACGCCCAGCGCGGCGGCGAACAGCACCGGCGCCTTGAGGTATTCCGGCAGCTTGTCGTGACGGCATGCCAGGCCGAACAGGTATCCCGCGCCGCCGCCGACTATGAGGGCCGAGAGCAGTGCCTTTGCCAGGCTGGCGATGGTCTGCGTGAAGGCGGCCCCGCTGCCGGAATAGATAATATATTCATAGATCAGTACCGCCAGCAGCGCGCCGAGGGGGTCGATTACGATGCCTTCCCACTTCAAAAACGAGGCTGGACGGCGTTTGAGCTTCGCCTGTCGCAGCAACGGAACGATGACCGTGGGGCCGGTAATCACGATGACGGCGCCGAACAGTATGGCTACCGGCCATGACAGTTCGCCGATGTAGTGACCGGCGGCGCTGCCCAACAGCCAACTGAACAGCACCCCGAGGGTGACAAGGCGGTATACCCCCTTGCCGGCCTCTTTAAATTCGTGCAGATGCAGGGACATGCCACCCTCGAAAAGCACGATGGCCACGAATACGCTGATGAGGGGTTGGAGAATCGGTCCGAAGGCCACCGAGGGTTGCAGCAGGCCCAGGCCCGGTCCCACAGCCAGTCCTGTCAGGGTCAGCAGGAGGATCGCCGGAATATGGAAACGCCATGCGATCCACTGCGCGCTGATGCCCGCAACGGCGGTCAGAATGACGGCCAGTGTGACGACGTCTTGTTCCATAGGATTATGTTACACGGAGAATGGAACGCTATGGGGTATTGCCAGGGCGTATGACGCATGAGCATGCCGGCACCGCGGTGCTTATCCACCCACAAGGCGAATACGAATGGATCAGCGGTAAAATATCACCATGATGCCCCCCCTCACCTCCCTCCCGGAGGGTGGGGGGGGTGTGAACGGCGCCACGGTTATAACCGCGGCGCGGATGCGGATCGCTTAATGTGAATGGTCATGCTCGCCCGCGCCGCCCATGTCCATGGGCTCATCGTGCCCAGCCTCGTCCTCGTCATGGTCATGGGACGGCGGTCCCGCCTCTTTTTCGTAGGCCTTGTACTGCTCCTGTGTCATCTTCGGCAGTTTTTGCGCAAAGGCGGCCATGGCCCATACCTTTTCATCATTGTGCGTGACGCCCCACGCCGGCATGGCGGTCATGCGGATACCGTTTTTGATGATCCAGAATATCTCACCCGGCGGATCTTCATCGATATCCCCGCGGGAAAGGTTCGGCGGCCTGGGATTGAGCCCCTTTCTCATTTCGGTGTCCTTCATGCCGGGGGCGAGGTGACATCCCACGCACATTTCGCGATAGTGCTTGAAACCCTCCATGAGCACCTTGTGGTCGTTCAGATTGGTGGGCGGCTTTATGTTTTCCGCACGGGTTTCGATGGAGCGTTCGCGGGTGGTCGTCACAATCCAGCGCACCAGCGGGCCATCCTGCCAGCGGGCCGATACGTCGAATGCCCCGGAATAGATAAAAAGCATACCGCCGATGAGTACCACCACTAGCGATATCAGCAGGGTATAGATGACGGTCTTTGATGTTGTCACGGCCTGTTCCTTGTGTTGATCAGTCGGTCCCTATCCTAAGCGACCTGGAGTGATATGAAAAGGGATGGACCAGCAGCCGGTCTGTGTTTGCGGTTATTAAGACATACGGACGCGGGGGCCAGGAAACGCCGTGCAATCTGGTAAATGTCCGGCGCCTGGCGTACACTTGCGCGCTTGATATTTCCTTAATCAACCGGGTATGGCGCCAGGTCCTCCGGCGGCACGAACCGGCCGGCATATCACTGAATCACTGATAAACAAAATTTTACAGGACGACCGTCCCCGCCGTTGCGGGCGTCGGCGAGGTCT
>CAYXAX010000066.1:0-13069 GCA_964463055.1 uncultured Gammaproteobacteria bacterium
GCTAACTCCCCATGGCCCGGATGCTGCAAACGCAGTTCTTGGAGACAGCTCCGGACAACGGGAGGCTGTTTTGCTTACTGAGTCCGACCGGTTGATATAGGGTCTGATCCATCGATGATGTATCTCTGCTACGAGCAGGCGGTATCCGAGGCATTGGCGCGCTTCGGGGGTGACGGGCGTCCGTGTTACTGGGGGCGTTTGGCGTGGCCTCAGGTGGCGCGCATGCGCGAGCAGGGCACGGACATGTGTCTCCTGCCCACCGGCGCGTTGGAACAGCACGGCCCGCACCTGCCACTGGATACCGACGTGGCCATCGCCACCGGTGTGTGCCTGTATGCCTCGGCCCGTACCGGTGTGCCGGTGCTGCCGGGACTCGCCTATACCAATTCCATGGGCCATACCGACCAATGGCCGGGGACGATCTCGATAACACCCGAATTGCTGATTGCCCATGTCAGGCACATCGCCGCTTGGCTGGTCAAGGCGGGATGGCGCCGCCTGCTCTTGATCAACAGTCATTACGGCAACGATGCACCGCTGCGCTGCGCCATCGACCACGTGCGCACCGAGCACCGCGGAGACATTCATATAGGACTGCGAAACACCTGGGCATTGAGCGACACGGCGCGGCGGTTCTATCTCATGGATGGTGCCGACATCCACGCCAACCGCGCCGAGACGTCCCTGATGCTGGCGCTGGACCCCGAAGCTGTAGGTGATTACCAACAGGCCGATGACCCGGACCGCACCGATGGCTGCGTGTTCACCTGGACGGTGGCCGACACCAGCCGCAACGGCGTGACCGGCCGCCCCTCCGAGGCCAGCCGGGAGGAGGGCGTGATGATGCTGGGGCGCCTGGGAGAGGACCTCAGTGCGCTGATCGAACAGGCGCGCCGCGAGCGGGCGCCGATCCTGAATCAATAACCCATCGAGGGCAGTCATGGAGATCGATACCCAGCGTGCCAGAGAATTCGGTCGTGAGCTCGCAGCTAATGGCGTCGAGTACTGTTTCGCCACCTACGTGGATATCCACGGGGTGCCCAAGGCCAAGACCGTGCCGGTGGAGTACTTCACCAAGATGGCCAAGGGCTCGGAGCTGTTCACCATGGGCGCCATGGAGGGCCTGGGGGTGGTGGGTCCCCACGAGGACGAATGCGCCGCCGTGCCGGACCTGGACAGCTGCATTATTTTCCCCTGGGACCAGCGCTTCGCCTGGTTTGCCTCCGATCTGTACTACCACGGCGAACCCTATGCCAAAGCCGGATTTTGAATTTATTGTTTTGTAAAAATATCCGACATGGAGTCAGTGGGGGGCAGCAAAATCGGGGTAGGACGGCGTCGGTCCCCGCTGGGGAATCTAAATCTTGAATTCCCTGCTCACCGCCGCGGCCAAGGCCGCGCATACCGTGTCGAAAATCACCTTGCCCTTTTCCGCGTCGGCCCCCGCGGCGGAGGAGAGTACGCCCGACGGTGGCACGCCTGTTCCGTCCTGGGGGTACATGTCGTAGCACGGGAATAGCGCCGGGCCGTCGTCGGGCAGGCGCTCCATATGCACCAACTCGGGGTGCACGTGCAGCATGAGCGATGTCTCGATCAGGGCCGCGTGCTCCAGGGCGAAACCGGGAAAGCCGTCGGGGAACATGGGGCCGAGGACGTCCTCGCCGCAGAAGTCCCAGTACTCCAGGCGCATGACGCGCAGCTCCGGTGCGTCGCGGTGCAGCTCGCGCAGCGCCAGCTCGATGCCCTCGATGAGAAACCACTGGTTCTCGTAGTGGCCGTTCACCACCACCAGGCGCCGCGCGCCGTGACGCACCAGCTCCCGGGACAGGTCACAGACCATGCCCATGAGGCTGGCGGCGTCCAGGCTGGTGGTGCCGGGAAAGCACTGACCCCCGCCGCAGCGCGCCTGGGATTTATAGCCGTAATTGATTGGCGCCGTCACCAGCCCGCCCACCCGCTGCGCCACCGCCCGGGCCACGGCGGTGGACAGCAGTGCATCCACCCCCAGGGGCAGGTGCGGGCCGTGCTGTTCCAGCGCGCCCACCGGGATGAAGATCACCGGGTTCTCCTGCTGCACGCGCCGGGCGTATTCCACCCAGCTCAGATGCTGCATCATCACTTCCTTCATGCCGTCACCTCGTTTCGATATGTGTTCAGCGCATCAGCGCGCCGCCGTTGGGACTCAGTATCTCGCCGCAATAAAAACTCCCGTGTTCGGAGGCGAGGAACACCGCGGTGGCGGCGATCTCCTCGGCGCGCCCGAGACGCCCCATGGGGATGTCGGTCTCCTTGCCCAGGGCGCCGGTGACGGCCAGTTCCGAGCGCAGCATCTCCGTGTCCACCGGCCCGGGGGCGATGGCGTTGACGCGTATGCGCGGCGCGAACTCCCGCGCCAGTGACCGGGTGAGGGCCACCACGCCGCCCTTGGCCGCGGTGTAGGGGGCGTATTGCGCGCGTCCCAGAAAGGCCAACTCCGAGGCGATATTGATCACCACGCCGCGCCCTGTCTCCAGCATCTGGGGCAGGACCGCCCGGGTACACAGGAACACCGATTTGAGGTCGGTGTTCAACATTCGGTCCCAGTCCTCTTCGGTGACCTGGAGAAACGCTTTGACCTGCACGATGGCGGCGTTGTTGACAAGGATATCGATGGCGCCCAGCGTCCCACGCACCTGCTGGACCATGCGCGCCACGTCCTCGCCGCGGCTCACGTCCGCCTCCACCGCCATGGCGGTGGCGCCGCTGTCGCTCAGTGATGTCGCCAGTTCGTGGGCCTCTGCGGCGCGGCCCAGGTGGTTGATAGCCACCGCCGCGCCCGCCCCGGCCAGCGCCGCGGCGATAGCGCGTCCGATGCCGCTGGCCGCACCGGTGACCAGGGCCACGTGTCCGCCCAGATCGATATGCATGGTCACACCACAGTGAGAAAGGACACGCCGTGGGCCCCGATGAATCCGTCGGCGCGGCCGCGTCCTTTCTCATCCACGTGACCGTAGTCGTCGTCGAGAATGCGCTTGAGGCGGTTGCGATGAAACGTGATCAGAAGTTCGCGAAACGGCAGGACCTGAGCATTGCCGTTGCCGAACAGTTCACGGTGCGCGGCGGGCAGCCGGTACCAGGGCACGCTCATGCGTTCGTGATGGGTGTTGTGATAGCCGAAGTTCAGGGTCAGCAGATTCAGCAGGGGCCAGCGGGTACTGACCAGGTTGGAATAGGTATTGGCCTGTTCGTAGCGGCGGTCTTTGCCCTCCGCGGGCACCGGCTGGCTGTCGTCGTCCAGGAAGTACTGGTCGAAGGTATGATGAAAGGCGTCGGTGAAATTCATCACCATCAGGAACAGCAGGTACGCCAGGGCGTACAGTGCCAGCGCCGGTGGTGACAGCCACCACAGCACCGCGAACAGCAGCGCCCGACTGGCGAACACGATGATGACGCGGCTGCGCCGGCCCGCCTCGTCGGGGTCGATGAACGGACGGACCAGTACTTGATAGTGCATGATGAGTTCCACCGCCGGGATGTAGGCCCACTCCAGGGCGTAGACGCCGCGACGCGCCCACCGCGGCAGGTGTCGCAGCAGCGTCTTGTAATTGAAGCGCGCCACGTCGGCGCGGTCGCGGTGGTGACGCAGGTGCATGTGGCGGATGCGGTCGTAAGAGGCATAGGCGGCGCCGCAGATCCAGGCCATAATTTCCGCCAGCCAGCGGTTGTGCCGGGAGTCCCGCAGGATGTTCATGTGCGCCAGTTCGTGAATGAGGTACGCGGCGATCGCCATGGTGTGCGTGGTGATCAGGACGGCCGGCACCAGCCAAGCACCCGACACCGTCACCAGCAGCGTCAGTCCCAGGAGGTGTCCGAAGATGGCGTAACTGACGGCCAGCGTGTTGGGAAGCAGGCCTTCGGGCTCGCGTAGCAAGGCGCGTACGCGCGTCGCGACGGTCAACACGTTGCTTTTCCCCTGAATAAAATATACCCGTGGTGTGTTATGAAACTCGCTGTACCCCGTTATGCATTTGATGGTCCAACTCAGCGCCCGGGGCGGCGTGTCGGCACAACGTATTCTTTCAGAAGCGATTCCGGTCGCGGATGGCGGGTGCGGGCGGGCGGCGGCGCCTGGCGCCGCCGCCCGCATATGGTGCGGCGGATGGAAACGTGATCCATCCCGGGGCAAATGAAACCTGTGGCGCGCGCCCGATGATGCCGATTTAGCGTGTGTATTGGCTTATTGACGCGGTCACGGCATCATCAGCTCAGGGCCGCGGCGTTATCGCCGCATCGTCGCGATTTCGTGAAGAGAGGTCGCTATGCAGATCAATCCGGCACTGCCCGAGGATATACCCGCATTATGTGAATTGTTGGCGCATTTGTTCCAGCAGGAGGCCGAATTTACGCCGGACGACGCGGCCCAGCGCCGCGCCCTGGCGATGATTATCGATCATCCCGAGGTCGGCCAGATTCTTGTCGCCCGTCGCGGGGACGATGTGGTGGGCATGGTCAATCTTCTATACACCGTCTCGACGGCACTGGGCGGGCGGGTTGCCCTGCTTGAGGACATGATCGTGGCTCCCCATGCGCGCGGGGTCGGCGTGGGGAGCCAACTGCTGGGTCATGCCCTCGCGCTGGCGCGGATGAGCGGCTGTCTGCGCGTTACGTTGTTGACCGACCGCACCAATGCTGCTGCGCTGCGCTTTTATCAGCGCCATGGCTTCATCGCCTCGGCGATGCTCCCCCTGCGCCTCGCGCTTGATGAGGGCGGCGCGGGGCGGGATACGCGCTGATCGATTCACCGCTCAGGCGGGCTGTGGTTGCGGTCTATGCGTTTATGTGCCGCATGGCCCATTCGGGATAGCGCGGTCCGGCGGCGATGCCCGGCGGGACGACGCTGTCGATGCGTTCCAGGTCGTCGCGGGTCAGTACGATATCGATGGCGGTGATGTTTTCCTCAAGGTGCGTGCGCCGGGTGGTGCCGGGGATGGGCACGATGTCGTTGTTCTGCGCCAGCACCCATGCCAGCGCCAGCTGTGACGGCTTGACGCCTTTTTCCCGGGCGATGGATGTGACCTGGTCCACCAGGGCGAGATTCTTATCGAAGTTCTCGCCCTGGAAGCGCGGGGAGTTGCGCCGGTAGTCGCCTTCCGGGATGTCCGCAGCGCTGTGAAAACGTCCGGTGAGAAATCCCCGCCCGAGGGGGCTGTAGGCGACGAAGCCGATGCCCAATTCCCGCAGGGTGGGAAAGATCCCGTCCTCCGGGTCGCGGCTCCACAGAGAATACTCAGTCTGCAGCGCGGTGACGGGGTGCACGGCATGGGCGCGGCGGATGGTCTCCGGCGCGGCCTCGGACAGGCCGATATGACGCACTTTGCCTGACCGTACCAGTTCGGCCATGGCGCCCACGGTGTCCTCAATGGGCACGCTGCGGTCGACGCGGTGCTGGTAATACAGGTCGATGTGGTCCACGCCGAGGCGCTTGAGCGATGCGTCGCAGCACTTGCGTACATAGTCGGGTTTGCCGTTGACGCCGAGAAAGGTGCCGTCCTCGCCGCGCACGTTGCCGAATTTGGTGGCCAGGACGACGGCGTCGCGTCTGCCCTTGATCGCCTTGCCCACCAACTCCTCGTTGGTGAACGGTCCGTATATGTCCGCGGTATCGAGGAAGTTCACGCCCAGCTCCATGGCGCGGTGGATGGTGGCAATGGATTCGGACTCGGATCCACCGGCGTAAAAATCACTCATGCCCATGCAGCCCAGTCCCAGGGTGGAGACCTCAAGACCGGATTGCCCGAGTATTCTGCGCTTTATGTCAGTCATCTTCGCTGCTCCTTATGTGTACGACGTGAGGGCCATGCCTCCGGCGTCGTGGTGGCGCCCGTTTGTATGACGTGTGGTGTTGCGGAAGAGGCCGGCGATGTGACACCGGCACCCGGTTTTGAATGGACGTAAGCGTTTCGACAATCCTAACGCCGGCGCGTTCGCGGCCTGGGCGCTTCAGCCCAGGTGCTGCACCACCAGTTCCCTGTTCATGAAGTCCACCGCCTCCTGCCATGCCCGGGCGGCGGCTTTGGGTGCGAAATTCTGGCGCTCCTCGCACAGAAAGGCGTGACCTGCCCCGGGGTACACGGCGAGGGTGTAGCGCTTATTCAGGTCACTTAGGGTGCGCGCGATGCGCGCGTGTTCCATGGCGCCGATGCTCTTGTCCTCTGCGCCGTAGCCCAGGAACAGCGCGGACTTGATCTTGTCAGCGTCGATGATGGGCGGTGTGCGGTCGAAGCGGTCTTCCTCGTCGGGGGCGATGCTGCCGCCATAGAAGCACACCGCGGCCCGCAGCCGGTTGGGGTAGCGGGTGGCCGCGAGAAAGGCCAGCCGACCGCCCATGCAGAACCCCATGATACCCAGGTTGGCGCTATCCACGCTGGATTGCGTCGCAAGCCAGTCGAGGCTGGCGGCGACCTCATCCATGACACGGTTGTCGTCGACGCTGCGGATCTGATTAAGCACCTTGTCCATGTCCGTGTATTCGAAGGTGACGCCGTGATAGATATCCGGTGCCACGGCGACGAACCCGGCATGGGCAAGCCGGTCGCAGGCCCGCTGGATGTGGTGCTTGAGGCCGAACGCCTCCATCAGAACCACGATACCGGGAAACGGGCCGGTGCCCGACGGCCGTGCCACGTACCCGTTCAGGTGCTCATTTATTGATTGGTTGGTCTTTTGCATTCCCTTGGTATCTGCATAGCGCCATCGGACGGACCACCGTCCATGCCGCGACGTGTTTGCCCCGGCGGTTCGGCATTCTCCCTGTCAGGGGACGTCAAGGATAGGTAATCGACGCCGACTTTTCCAGTCCGGCAATCTCTCTGCGGGCGGTTACAGTGATTCACGGGGATGGGCGGCAAGCACGGAACGATTGCGCTGACGCGTATAACGAAGTAGGCGGGGAATTCCTGTCGTGTCGTGCTCGTTCAATATAGAATCAAACCGAAAAATGTGAGGAATTGTCTGTCTATTGTCTCAATCGACTCAGTTGCAAACGGTGGTCTTTGTCCATGGCCTGTTGATGACCGGTGTGGACATGACCCTGCTGCGTCACCGGGTGGCGCGCTGCGGTTTTGCCGTCAGGCAGTTTTCCTATGCCTCCATACGCCGTAGTGTCGAGCACAATGCCGCGCGCCTGCAGCAGTATCTCGGCGGCATTGATGCCGAGGTGGTGCACTTGGTGGGTCACAGCCTGGGCGGCCTGGTAATACAGCGGTTGTTGCATGATTATCCATCGCAGCGGCCGGGCCGGGTGGTGACTTTCGGCACGCCACATCTGGGTAGTCACGTGGCGCGCTCGCTGAGCCGCTGGCTTGCCGGACGCGTCATTATGGGCCGCAGTCTGGACGCACTGAAGGGCGGGGTGCCGCCGTGGCCTTCAGGGCGCGAGTTGGGGGTCATCGCGGGGAACCGCGGCGTGGGGGTGGGCAGTTTGGCGCCGGGTCTGGCAGTGCCCAACGACGGCACCGTGGCGGTCGCCGAGACCAGGCAGGGGGACATGTCGGATTTCATCGAGGTGCCCGTGTCGCATACGGCCCTGCTGTTTTCCCGCGAGACAGCGCGGCAGGTGTGCGCGTTTTTGCGCAACGGCCGTTTCGATCACCCGACATAGCCCGCGCGTGGGGCCATTCTCACTGCCCGGTCGTTGACGCCATTCGGTAATATACACCCGCGGCGCTGATGCCGAAGGCGAGGTGGGCGCAGAAGGTGATCCAGTCGCGCGCCTGCGCGAACCACGGAAAGATCATCGTAAAGCCGTATAGATTGATGCAGTACAGTGACGCGCCGAACAGTGTGCCGGCAGTCAGCGCGGTCCACCGCCCGCGCCCGGCGACCAGCGCCGCCACCGCAAGCCCGTAGATGATAGACAGGATGAAATGAATGATGGCGGCCACCACCATGGTCCAGAGAGCGAATGTAGTCGGCGGCGGCAGCGCCCCGCTCCCCATGACCATCGCCGCCGTCAGGCGCGCATCCCTGAACAGTACGCCGGGAAAGCTGTCGGTAAAGGCCACCCACAGCAGTACTTCCACCAGCGTGGAGAGAATGCCGGCGGCCACGCCCGCCCAGATTGCCGCAGTGGGTTTGATTGCCATGACCGATGTGGCTTCGCCGTTACGGATGACGCGCGCGATGACGCAAGTGGTGCCTGCAGGCCCTTATTACATCACCGGCGGGTTGATGGCAAGCGGTGCCGGCGGCGCGGGCTGGGAGAGGTGGAGGACGCCCGCGGCAGTGCATACACCGCCGCGGGTGCGGTGTGTCTAGAAGTGGTAGAAGACCGCGCCGAAGACGCCGTCGATGGTGGTGTCTATGTTCACGCTGCTGATGTTTTTCACCCGCAGGGATTCGCGGCGATAGCCGACTGTGCCGCCCAGGCCGATGGCGCTCTCATAGGAGGCGCTCGCGGAGACATCGTACAGGTGATTGCCCGAGTAGGCGATGAAGCTGCCCTGCGCGCCCACTGACAGCCCGGTGAACGGCAGCGCCACGGAGGCACTGGCGTACAGCATGGGCAGCGGTGCGGCGAAGTCCTTGTTGACCGTCGTGCTGGCGCCGGTATCGGTGACCTTCGCGTTGCCGTTGATGTACTTGATGTTCAACCCGGCATCGACACTGACTACGTTGTCCAGTATCTCGTAATAGAGCGTGGCGTCCAGTTGATCCAGGGTCAGCTTGGAATCGACGCTGGTGCCGGCGTTGATGTTATTGCCGCTGTGGCCGAACGTGGCATTCAGCGTGCCGCTGCCGCTGGTGGAGACTTTTTGATAGGCGATCTTGATGTTGGGCAGCATGGGTATCGGGTGCTCGAAGCTGAGCCAAAAACCGACGTCGGTTTTGTCACCCAGCCCCAGATCATTTTTCAGATCGTTGTCACCGCCGACATAGCTGATGCTGCCGCTGGGTTGATGCGCCCACAGGTCGATGCCGGCATTGAATCCCAGGAAGTCGGCGGAGGCCGGCAGGGGAAAGGCGGCGGCGAAGAGTAACGCGGGCAGTAGTTTTTTCATGAGTGATTCCCTTTATTGTGGCGTTGGTCCGACAACGCTATGTTAAGCCATTCGCTGGGTGATTACATAGACACCCCGGCGCCGGATGGCGCTTTGACTCTTAGTAGCGGCGTGCCGGGGTGTTTATCAAGGGAGTCGAGCGGTGCGCTTGTGCTGTTTGTGACGGATGTCTCACGCACGCGCGTACCCTGTGCCGCGTTATTCCATACTCGGACTACACGTGCTAATGGTATTGAGCGTATCATAGTGTGTATTCTGAGGGCCCGCTCGGCAGGGCGTATGTGTTTGTCCATGAATGATGCAGGTATTGTTTTGTCGTCCACAGACCGCTGTCTTAGTGTGAACCCCCGCCGCGACCGGCGCATGAATCCAGCGATCTTCACCCGTCTCGGCGGTGTGCTGGCCGCCGTTCTCATGCTGACCCTGAGTCAGCAAGCCGCCGCCGTGGAGGAAATCGGCTGGTACGGCGGTGGTGGTGTTGCGCTTACCAATTACAAGGAACCGGACATCAGCGCTGATATGAGTAAGCGCGGCCTGGTGGGGACCAGCCGGCTCAAGACTCAGGACGTGCCGTGGGAGTTGTTTTTCGGCTATCGCGCCGGCAATTATCTGGGTTTTGAAGTGGGGTACCTGCACCTGGACAAGCAGCGCGGGTCCATGGATTTGACCGCGCCGTTTCAGTCCAGCGTGGACGCCATGCAGGAGACCGACGGCTTTTCCATCCTGGGCCGTGGGGCGCTGCCCGTCTCACGGGTATTCAGTGTGGTGGCCAATGGGGGAATTTATATCTGGCACATCGAGTCCACGGCCTCGTCACTGGCGGGCCAGACGGCGGTCTCCGCCATTCTCGATCATCGCGGCGTGGGTCCGCGCGTCGGGCTGGGCATCGAGGCGATCGTTAGCGAGCGGTCGACACTGCGGTTCGAGGCCCATGCCCTGCGCATCAATCACCACACCACCACCGTGTTCAGCTTCAACTTCGTGCACTACATCGGCGCCGGCGGCAGCTAGGCGACGGTCTTACCCCGGCTGCGGCGGCGCCGCTCGACGGCCGCGGCGAGCTGGGACAGCAGCACCTCACTCTCGGGCCAGCCGAGACACCCGTCGGTAATGCTCTGTCCGTATACCAGCGGCTTGCCGTGCACCACATCCTGCCGCCCGGCCACCAGGTGGCTCTCTATCATGGCGCCGATGATACGTGTCTCACCGGCACTGATCTGTCCCGCCACGTCTTCACCCACCTGCGTCTGTCGCATCGGCTGCTTCTGGCTGTTGGCGTGGCTGAAGTCGATCATTATCTGGGGTTTCATGGCCGCCGCCTCCAGTTCGGAACAGGCGCGGGCCACGCTCTGCGCATCGAAATTGGGTGTCTTGCCGCCGCGCAGGATGATGTGACAGTCCTCGTTGCCGGTGGTGGAGAAGATGGCCGAGCGTCCTTCCTTGGTCAGCGACAGAAAGTGGTGGGGGTGCGTGGCGGAGCGAATCGCGTCGATGGCGATCTTGAGCGATCCGTCGGTGCCGTTTTTGAAGCCCACCGGACAGGACAGGCCCGAGGCCAGCTCGCGGTGAACCTGGCTCTCGGTGGTGCGGGCGCCGATGGCACCCCACGCCACCGCGTCGGCGATGTATTGGGGCGTGACCAGGTCCAGGAACTCGGTACCGGTGGGGACCCCCAAGGTATTGATGTCCAGCATCAGTTGGCGGGCGATGCGCAGTCCCTTGTTGATGGAGAAACTGCCATCCAGGTCGGGGTCGTTGATCAGTCCCTTCCAGCCTACGGTAGTGCGCGGTTTCTCGAAATACACGCGCATCACGATCACCAGGTTGTCGGACAGGGTGTCACTCACGACTTTGAGTCGCGTCGCGTATTCGCGGGCGGCATCGGGGTCGTGGATGGAACAGGGGCCGATAATCACCAGCAAGCGATCATCGCGGCCGTGGAGGATATTGTGAATGGCGCTGCGTGCGTTATACACCGTGCGCGATGCGTCCTCCGCCATGGGGAATTCGCCGCGTACTTGAGCAGGAGACAGCACCTCCTGGATGCGCCTAATTCGTAAGTCGTCGGTCTGATGCTTCATGCCGTCAATGATCCTGTCTCGCTTGTTGTCGGCCTAGGGGTGTCACCCCCGGGCCTTGCTTGATGCCGCAAGCCATCGACGCCTCTTCAGTGGCTGCGGACAGGCCGGCAATCGGCGCGTACACGCAATGGCGATTGACGTTGGGGCCGGGGCCGCCCGCCGCGGTCGGGACATGATTTCTCGGACAGGCCGTTAGGCCTCCAGGTCGGGGATTAACTTGCTCTCCAACTTGGCGATGTGGTCCTTGAGCAGCAGCTTGCGCTTTTTCAGGCGTCGCAGCTGTATTTGATCCACCAAGGCGTTCTCTGACAACCGGGCAATCATATCATCCAGGTCACGGTGTTCAATGCGCATCTCGACAAGCTGTTGTTTCAGAGAATTAATTTCATCATCGTCCATTTTCCGCCGTCCTCGCGCACACCTCCATACTATATACCAAAACAGGGGCTTACAGACATTTGCCAAGGTGTGGGCAGCCCCCCCAGGCGATCGGGATTAATTTATATAAGACAATGGGTTAAAAAAATAGTTGAAGCGCGTCCCGGATTCGGCGGGTGGGCCGTGGGGATAGCTGGAGCGAAGCGGGGGATCAGTCGCCGCAGTACTGGCTGATGCGGTTTTGGGTATTGGTGATCTGCGCCTGGCGTTCTTCCGGGGTGAGGCGTTTGACATGACCGTCCGGGTACTGGAGTAATACCTGCGGACGCCGTTGCAGAGAGGCGAGTCGGCTCTGTTCGTAGGTACATTTTTGCTGGCGCTGTGCCGGCGACAGTTTGGGTGCCTGATCCGCACGGGCCTGCTGCTGCCCCGATGGGGGCTGGGATTGTGTGCCGTTATCCTGCGGCGGGTTGTCCGCGGCAGGCGGCGCCTGGGGCGGCGGCGGCGGTCCTTTAACGGTCTGGTACGCCTCGACGTCCGGCGGTGATTGTGAATAATGGGTCACGCCCTGACTGTCCTGCCAGCGATAGATGCCGGCGTGGCTCAGGGTCGATACCAACAACAGGCCGGCTGCCACGCTCCATGCACGGTGAGCACGGGGGCGCCGCGAAGGCTGTGTACGGTTTTCGGAATTGAGCGGTTGTTTGGCGGCCATGGGGGCGCGGTGTTCAAAGATTACGTGTACTACCATATCGGCAGGGTTGGGATTAAGTTAACAGCCCCGGCGACGCTGTCGTCGGGCGGTGACAGGAATCAAGGGCATGGCCGTTAACGAGGTCCGGTTCGATCTGCATATCTCGGCGGATGATTACCTATCTTATTATCAAGGCGTGGCCAAATATGTGATGGTGACCACACATGGGGGAAACAGTGTCCAGTTCTCCGCCCACCTGCTGCGGCCCTTCGTGAGAAACGACGGGGTCCACGGCCAATTCGTACTGCGTTATGACCAGGGCCACAAATTCGTCGGTCTGGAGAAGGTGGGGAGTTAGCTGGCTTTAGCGGCTAACCGGGGCGTTGTTGCGGTGGATTTGTCTGGAAACCGAGAACGGCATGACGAAAGATTCTGATCTGACCGTGGATCTGCAGGCGCGGGTGAGCGAGGCGCGGCGCAGCAGGACACCACTCCACATTACCGGCGGCGGCAGCAAGGCGTTTTATGGACGTCATCCCGAAGGCCAGGCGTTACGCGTGTCCGGACACCGCGGCGTGGTGGACTACGCGCCCGCCGAGTTGGTGGTGACGGCCCGGGCCGGCACTCCTTTGAGCGTACTCGAGTCCCTGCTTGGCGAGCAGCGCCAGATGCTGGCCTTCGAGCCGCCGCACTTTTCCGCCGCCGCCACCCTCGGGGGTTGTATCGCCACCGGGTTGTCCGGTCCGCGCCGGCCTTACACCGGGGCGGTACGGGATTTCGTACTGGGGGTGAAGTGTCTTAACGGCAAGGGGGAGGTATTGTCATTCGGCGGGCAGGTGATGAAGAACGTCGCCGGCTACGATGTGTCGCGCCTTATG
>CAYXAX010000067.1:0-13023 GCA_964463055.1 uncultured Gammaproteobacteria bacterium
TGCGCCTGTATCTGGGCCGGTGACAGTCGCATCTATCGCTATCGCTCGAACCGGCTGGAACGTCTGACGGTGGACCACAGCCTGGTGGAGGAGTATATCGCGCAAGGCCGCCTGCGTCCTGAAGAAGCGGAGTCCGATCCGGCGGCCAATGTCATTACGCGCGCCGTGGGGGTTGAAGACGCGGTGGAATTCGACGTGCGAAAATTCGATCTGAGTAACGGTGACCGCTTCATCATATGCAGTGATGGCTTGTACAAAGAGGTCTCAGAGGCGGAGATTGCGCAGATGATGGCCGCCACCGGAGACAGCACCGCCGCCGTGGACCGCATGCTGACGCTGGCGCTTGAACGCCGCGGGCGGGATAACATCAGTATTGTGGCGGTGAACATTGACAACCCCTTTTCCGCTTGAAGGAGTGGCCTGACGTATTGCGGTTTACTGATGGGATGCCGGGGCGCGCTGGTCCGACGGGTGCGGCGCTTTCGAAACCCGATTGACCACGGTGAGTTGAGTGCTGTCCGACAGGAAGGCGGTTCCATCGGCGACGGCGACACGCCGAGTAAAGCCCGATGTGGTCGAGCCGAATATAGGCCTCGGCAGATCCGGCGTTGAGATATCGATGACCTGCAGTCCCCATCCCGCCGCCACATACGCCAAGTGACCCCACAGGGCGATATCGTAGCTCGATATACCCACCTGATTGACGATGCGCGGCTTTTCCGGCACTGCGATATTGACAACCTGCAGACTGACGCTGTCGGCGACATAGGCGAATTTTCCGCGTACCGCGACGTTCTGCGCCTCATCGGGCGTGTCGATTTCACCGATGAGCTGCGGATGTTCGGCGTCGGATATATTGATGATCTGCAGGCCGGCGGAGCCCGCCGCTATGTATGCGTATGGCCATACGATGGCAAGGCCCAGCGCCTGACCCGCCGTGGGGATATGTCCTACACGCACCGGCTTTGACGGGGATGAAATGTCGATTACCTGCAGGCTGTGGCCGTTGGTGACATAGGCGTGATCTCCCGACAAGGACAGATTCAGGGCCGCGCCGGGGATATCCGCATGGGCAATGATGCGTGGTGCGCGGGGATGGGTAATGTCGATTACCTGCAATCCCTCGAAATAATCCGCTACATAGGCGTAGTGCTGCCTGATAGCCACGTCCTGAGCGTCGCCCGGTGTGATGACTTTCGCCACGGGCATTAGATTCGCCGGTGTGGAAATATCAATTACCTGCAGATCGCCGCCGCTGATGAGAAAGGCGTACGGCGGTGATATTGCGATACCGAGCGTCTCGCCGGCGGCGTTGAGGCTTCTGACCTGTACGACCGAGGCCGGGTCATCATCCGGCGGGGTCCGGCTATCGGACGCCCAGGCCACGCCGCTTCCCACCCCGGGGACCAGAAGCAGGCCGATCATGCATCTATACAGGCTTAGTTTATGGCGCACGCATACCCTCCTCCCATCGCTTCAGTGAGGAATGTATTAGTTAGACGCCGAAGGTCGGGGTTAGTGCGGCGGCGGGGGCAAAAAGGGTGAGTTAAAGCGGAATGAACGCAGAGGAAAAGATAGGGATATGTGAGTCATCCCCCAGGGGATAAGGGCGATTCCCCATATGCGATTTAACTGATTCAGTGCGCCGGCAGGGGAATGAATTCCGTTTCACCGGGGACCGGTGGGAACTCTCCTTCCCGCCAGCGGCGTTTTGCCTCGTCGATCAATTCCCTTGAGCTGGCCACGAAGTTCCACCAGACGATGCGTTCACCGTCCAGCCCGGCACCACCCAGCAGCATCAGCCTTGCGTCCCCCGCTGCACGTATGCGCACCACCTTGTCGGGAGTGAGTACAGCCAAGTGATGGGCGGAAACGGCCTGGTTATTCACGTAAATTTCACCTTGTACTACGTACAGACCTCGCTCCGGATATTCTGGCTTCAACACAAATTCCGCACCCGGGCTCATCTCGGCAAAAATGTAGAACATGTCCGAGAACGTTTTCGTTGGCGCCTCGGCGCCGAATGCCCGGCCCGCAATAAGGTGCATACGCACACCGAGTAAGTCGATAAACGGCAGGGAGTCTTTTCGATAGTGTATGAAGCGGGGTTCGGTCTGTTCCTCCGCCTTGGGCAGGGCAATCCAGCTTTGGATGCCGTGCATGCGATGGCCTGCGGCGCGGTCTTCAGCGGCGCTGCGCTCCGAGTGAACGATTCCGCGCCCCGCAATCATCCAGTTCATGTCGCCGGGCATGATGCGCTGTACGCTGCCCAGGCTGTCCCGGTGAATGAGGTGGCCATCGAACAGATAGGTGACCGTCGCCAGGCCGATATGCGGGTGCGGACGGATATCAATGCCCTGCCCAGGCGGCAGTATCGCGGGGCCCAGGTGGTCAAGGAACACGAACGGCCCGATAGTCGTTGCTGGACGGGCGGGTAGCATTCGCCGGATCTCCATCCCGTCCAGGTCTTTGGGGGCCGGCGGGAGGATGGACTGGATGCTTGCGGTCATCGGATAGGTTCTACACTTTGAAATGAGATCTGCCGCGTATGGATTTACGCGGCAGGCTGCGTGAGTTCGCCATTCTGGTAGTCTCTGATGGCCTGCTCGATTTCCTCCCGGGTATTCATGACAAACGGCCCGTACTGAACAACGGGTTCCTGCAACGGGCGCCCGGCAAGGAGAATAAAACGTGCACCCTGTTCAAGGGCTGTGACAGTCACCTCATCGCCGGCGGTTAGAATGCCCGCCGCGTGGGTGTCGATTCTTTGAGTTGCGCCTGCCGGACCGACATTTACCACGCCCTCGAAGGGATAGACAAATGCGTTGCGGTCCTCATCGATGGGGTGTGAAAACGTACTTCCAGCCGGCAGCGCCACATCCAGGAACAGCGGATTGGTGGCCAATCCGTGCACCGGACCGGTGGTCGTATGCCCATCGACGGTCAATGCGCCGGCGATCACCTTTATCCGTGCGCCATCCGGCAAGTCCAGGGTAGGGATTTCGTAGGGCTGAATGTCCCGGTAGCTGGCATTTTTCATCTTTTCCCTGGCGGGCAGGTTGATCCACAGCTGAAAGCCTCGCAGGCGTCCTTCCTCCTGTTGCGGCATCTCGGAGTGAATAATGCCGCGTCCTGCCGTCATCCACTGTACCGCACCGCTTTTCAGGTCGCCGCGGTGACCAAGGTGATCTTCGTGGCGCATGTGGCCGTCCAGCATATACGTGACTGTCTCGATACCCCGGTGGGGATGAGAGGGAAAGCCGGCAATATAATCATCGGGATTCTCTGATGAGAACTCATCCAGCATGAGAAATGGGTCCAGGCGGGCCCCCGACCGCTGCCCCAGACTGCGCCTCAGCCTGACGCCAGCGCCGTCTGAGGTCACGATGGACGGGATGACTTCCTGTAACCTGCGTATCTGTGAGGTAGAGGTCATGTGATGCTCCTTCTCTATTCAGGTACTGAACCGGATCACATGAAGCGGGTATTAACTTGACTGGACTGCTGGGGTATTAATGTCGACTATTAAAATATTTATAGATGCGATAATAAAGTTGAAAATTTTGGTATATTTGATCTAAAATATCGATATATGAGCGCCTCTCCGCACATCAGCCTGGAACAATGGCGCACCCTTGTCGCGGTGGTGGATGAAGGTGGATATGCCCAGGCTGCGCAGGCGCTGCACAAGAGCCAGTCAACGGTGACTTATGCGGTTCAGAAGCTGGAATCGCAGCTCGGGATCAAGGCCTTTGAGATCCACGGCCGCAAGGCCTTGCTAACGCCAACCGGCCAGCTCCTCTATCGCCGCGCGCGCCATCTGGTGGATCAGGCCAGCGGGTTGGAACGGGCGGCGTGCAAACTGTCGGCAGGCTGGGAGGCCGAGATTCGCCTGGCGGTAGAGGTTATCTTTCCCACCTGGCTGCTGCTCCAGTCATTGCAACGTTTCGGTAATGAGAGCCCCCATACCCGCGTTGAACTCGTTGAGTCCGTATTGGGCGGTGCCCCGGAGGCCTTATTGCAAGGTCAGGTGGATCTGGCTATATCGCCTCAAGTGCCGCCGGGCTTTCACGGAGACGCATTGATCCTGACTCGTTTCATCGCCGTGGCGCACCCCGATCATCCGCTGCATAAACTGGGTCACGAGCTTACACTGCAAGATCTCCACGCCTATCGCCACTTGGTGGTGCGCGATTCCGGGCACCGCCGGTCCATGGGCACGTTTACGGTGGACGTGGAACAGCGCTGGACGGTGACGCAGATGTCCACGTCCATCCAGGCCGCCTGCATGGGCAGCGGGTTCGCCTGGTTCCCCGAAGAAAAGATCCGCGATGAACTGGCCGCCGGCAAACTCAAGCCGTTGCCGCTGCGCAACAACGGCGAGCGTTTTGTCCAGCTCTACATGATCATCGCCGACCGGGAATCCGGCGGGCCGGGCGCCCATCGCCTGGCGGAAATTATTCACGAAATGGTGGCCAGCGAGTGCATGCCCCATGAGTCCACCGGCATGCCGGCCTACTGCGTACCGCCATCCGCGCCGCACACAGGGGTGACGTCAAGTCCTGCAGCCGCGGAACACCGCACGCGGGGCGCACGCGCGCGGCGCACATCGAACACGCGCCGCTCAGGCAGCGGTTCCAACTAAGCCGCCTCGTGCTGACGGCGTGGCCGGCAGCGCAGTCAGATTACTCCGCAGTGCCGCTCTGGTAATTTACGTTATTAAAGTAACTTATCCCCAATAAATGTTAATTAATTGTTATAGAAATAGTTTTAATATACCGGCGCGGTATCTTAAACATCGTTTGCAGTCCCCGCCTTGAGGGCATGGCGCAACGCCTTGATGTTGACTAGACAGTCAACTATATTCATGGCTTGAAGTGAAATATTCATTTACTCAAATTTAAGAGTGGTGGGCCATGGGACGTACAAGCGATGCGAGACAGCGCCTGATCGGGGCGATATGCGATTTGATATGGGAGACAAGCTACAGCGCGGTCACGATCGATGCCATATGCGAGCGTGCCGAGGTGCGCAAGGGAAGCTTCTACTATTTCTTTGACTCCAAGGCCGATCTGGCGGCGCGCGCCATCGCGGCATTGTGGGAAACCCAGCGGCCGGAAATCGACGCGATATTTTCAGTGGAGTATCCACCGCTGGCACGTCTGACTCGTTACTTTGAGTCGATCTATAACAAGCAGAAGGATAAACAAGGGCATTTTGGCCGGGTGTTGGGGTGTCCCTACTTCACGCTCGGCACCGAAGGCGCCTTGGATGAAAAGATATTGCGGGAGGTACAGAAGGTCCTGTCCTGTTATATCCAGTATTTTGAGTCCGCCATCGGTGATGCCCAGGCCAGCGGGGAGATCTCCAAAGGCGATACCCATGCTCGGGCGCGCTGCATCTTTTCCCTTTATGAAGGGACCATGACACGGGCGAGGATTCAGAATGACGTGGAGCTGTTGCGCGATTTACCCGGATATGTGCTGCAACTGCTGGGTGCCCGCGCCACGGCTTGATGCGGCGGTGGGTAATGCGCGGGCAACACGCCGCTGCCCGCAAGTTCCACAAATATGATAAAGAACGACTAGAGGCGCTATGACCGAGGAAAACAAGGAACCGGCCGTCACAAAATCGAACGGCAAGCGATGGATCGTGCTGCTGGGGCTGACGTCCCTGTTTGCGTTGTGCGGCATTGGCTACGGTGTGTATTGGATGACGGTGGGCCGCTTCTACCAGAATACCGATGATGCCTACGTGCAGGGCAATCTGGTGCCGGTCATGTCCCAGGAAGACGGCACGGTGGTGGGGATTTACGCGGACGACACGCAGTTGGTGGAACAGGGTCAGCCGGTGATCAAGCTGGGCCATGCCGATGCGCGTGTCGCCCTGGACGGGGCGGAGGCGAATCTCGCCGCCACCGTGCGCCGCGTGCAGCAGCTCTATCAGACCGAGGCGCAGCTGGAGGATAAGGTCCGCATGCAGCGGGCGCAGCTTACCCAGAGCCGCAACGATTTTCATCACTACACCAATCTCGCCGCCAAAGGATTTTTTCCCGAGGAGTCCACGCAGCATACCGGCACTCAGGTCGACGTAGATCAATTCAGCCTGATGTCGGCCGAACACGAATTGGCCGCGACACGGGCATTGGTCGCCAATACGGAATTGACCAGTCATCCCGATGTCAAGGTCGCCGCCGCCAAGGTGCGTGCAGCCTACCTCGATGTGCAGCGCGCCACCATCGTCGCGCCGGTGCGCGGATACATCGCCAAGCGCAGCGCCCAGATCGGCCAGCACGTAACCACGGACACGCAGTTGTTGTCCATTGTCCCCTTGGACCAGGTGTGGGTGGAGGCCAATTTCAAGGAATCGCAGCTCAACGATGTGCGTATCGGGCAGCCGGTCACGCTGCAATCGGATTTCTACGGCAATGGCGTTACCTTCCACGGCAAGGTCATGGGTCTGGGTGCGGGGACCGGCAGTGCATTTGCCCTCCTCCCACCGCAAAACGCCACCGGGAACTGGATCAAGGTCGTCCAGCGTGTTCCCCTGCGCATCGGACTTGATCCCCGGGAAGTCGCGCAGCATCCCCTGCGCGTCGGCCTGTCCATGGACGCGACAATTGACACCCACGACCGCAATGGTCCCATGCTTGCCAAGCAGCCGCGCCCGCTGGTGGACTACAGCACCAACGTCTATGACGATCAGGCCAACGGCGTGGATGCGCTCATTGCCAGGATCATCAATGACAATACCGTCATGAGCCACACGAAAACCGTCGTGGCAAAGGATTCGCCGAATACCGCACCGCACTGAGATGGCAGAGAAACAACCACCTATTGAGGGCGCCAGGTTGGCCCTGTTTACCATCGCCGTGTCCCTGGCGATGTTCATGAACGTACTCGATACCTCCATCGCCAACGTGGCGATACCGACCCTGGCCGGAGACCTCGCAGTGAGCCCCGACCAGGGGACATGGGTGATCACCTCGTTTGTGGTAAGCACCGCCATCGCCCTGCCCCTGGCCGGGTGGATGGGCAGGCGATTCGGCGAGGTGCGCCTGTTCGTCCTGTCGGTGTTTCTGTTTACACTGTTTTCGCTGCTGTGCGGCCTGTCCGACAGTCTGGCGTCGTTGATTGTATTCCGTGTCATGCAGGGCGCGGCGGCGGGGCTGATGATGCCGTTTTCGCAGAGCCTGCTGCTGATGAATTACCCGGAGAGCAAGCGCGGCATGGCCCTGGCCATCTGGAGCATGACCACCGTGGTGGCGCCGGTGGTTGGTCCCATTCTCGGCGGCTGGATTACCGATGACTACAGCTGGCCGTGGATTTTCTACATCAACGTCCCGGTGGGCCTGTTCTCGGCGTGGGTGACCTGGCGTATTCTGCGCCATCGCGAGACCGAGACGTTTAAGATGCCCATGGACAAGGTCGGTCTGGGTCTGTTGATCGTGGGTGTGGCCAGTCTGCAGATCCTTCTGGACAAGGGCAACGATCTGGATTGGTTCGAGTCGAACACCATTACCACCCTGGCGGTGGTGGCGGTGGTGGCGTTGACGTTTTTTATCGCATGGGAACTGACAGAGCGCAATCCCATTGTCGATCTCACCTTGTTCAAACGGTTGAATTTCACCGTCGGCACACTGGCGCTGAGCCTCGGCTACCTGACTTTCTTCGGCAACATCGTGATCTTTCCCCTGTGGCTGCAGACTCAAATGGGGTATACCGCCACCTGGGCCGGCCTGGCCGCGGCGCCCATGGGCCTGCTGGCCATCGTGGTGGCGCCTATCGTCGGCAGGAATATGCAAAAGGTGGATCTGCGCCTTATCACCAGTATCGGCTTTATCATCTTCGCCGTGGTATCGTTCTGGAGTGCCTCGTTCAATACCGGTGTCGACTTTTTCCACCTGGTGATGCCGCGGCTGCTGTTCGGTATCGGCATCCCCATGTTCTTCGTGCCGCTGATCGCCATGTCCCTGGCCGGGCTGCCGGGCAACAGGATTGCCGCCGCCTCGGGGTTGACCAATTTCCTGCGCATGCTAGGCGGCAGTTTCGGCACGTCACTGACCATTACCCTGTGGAACCGGCGCGAGGCCCTTCATGACAATCAGCTCAACGACCACATCACCGCCTACAGTCCGTCCGCTCAATCCAGTCTCGATCAACTCCACGGCCTCGGAATCCATGGACTGGCGGCTTCTGAATCCCTGGCCCGCACCGTGGCCAGCCAGGCGTACATGCTGGCCACCAACGATATCTTCTGGCTGTCGGGGTGGGTGTTCCTTGGGTTGACGTTGTTTCTGTGGCTGGCGCGCCCAGCGGCCCCGGCGCGCGCCGGGCATTGACCAGTGAGGGGCCTTGCGTCACGGCCAGCCCTAGTACAATTTACGTTTAGATGCAGGGTGCGTATGTAACAACGCTAGGTAGGCGCGAACACAAGGTGATCATGCTTTCGTGATTGTTTGACGCCTCTATCAGGAGATTATCTGAATCGCACCGCTACGGTGTTCCCACCGGCCCGCCGCCAGCGCTCACCACGGCGTCATTGCCCAGGGAGAAGTCTCCCTCACTGTAACTAACTCTTAAAGTGTTATGTATAAGTAGCCCGTATTGATCCACCAGGGTATTGGTGTTGGGATCCAGGACTTGGGCGGGCTTGGGTGTGAGGGTGAATGAATACCCTGAGACGGAGGCCCCGGGGTCAAGGGTGAACTGCGGCCAGGTGACCACATCACCTTCGGTGCAGACAGGCTTGTTGGTCTGTTGGTTGGCATCGGAATAACACTGTCCACCAAGGGAGATCGAGGTGATTTCGCTGTCATTTGGGGTGACGTCCGTCAGCGAGATGTTGGACAACTGGGTCGTTCCGGTGTTTGTCACGGTGAAGGTATAGGTAGTACCTTGTCCCGCCTGCACCAACGGGTTCGGGGTCTGGCCCGGCGTCATGGTGACCTGCAGGGGAGTATCGGTCTTGACGAGGGTGGTATCCACGTCATGGGCATAGCGCTGGCCGGTGATGATGTCGTTGACCTCGGCCTCGGACTGCAGCACGCTGCCCGCATTGACGGTGTTCTTGACCTGTACGGTGAAGTGACGCTGGAGTACCGTTCCCGGCTGTGGCTGGAGCGGCTGCTGGTGGGGTTGGCTCACGTCCCATACCACGGCACCATTGGATAGTGTGTATGTGCTATCAGCGGATACGAAGTCCGCCCACTCGGGAATGGTGGCGTTGAGTGTCCAGTCGTGTTGGGGGCTCACGCCGTCGATGCTGAGATTGCTTAGGGTCAGCGTATAGGTGAGCTGATCGCCGGGCTTCACCGGATCCCTGTCCTCATCGATGCTCAGCATCACCCCCGCGGTCGACAAGGTCTGGACGTCCTGCGATGCGCCGGCGAAGGTGCCGCCGTCATGGTTTATGCTCGCGCCGTTGTGAATGGACGTCCCGTCCGGCGGAATTACGCCATCCACGGCGGAACCGTTCACCGCCAGTGCCAGATACAACGTGTGGCTCTCCCCAGGGTTCAGGGTGCCAAAGGGCTGCCACTGGACGTACAGTCCATTGCTACATACTGCCGCATTGCAGGAGCCGTTCCCGGTGATCTCAGCGGCATTGAACTTGCCATAAGGCGGTGTGGGATCCTGCATGTTTTCGACTTGTGAGATAGGTGTCTTTCCCTGATTGCTCACGGTGATGGAGTAAAAGATCCGGTGTCCGGGGCGCACCGGATTGGGGTGTGCCGTCATGACGAAGGCGAAGGCCTTTTCTACAGTGACGTTGATGAGCACATTCCCCGACATGGGGGGCGTCCCATTGTCCTGGATCGTCACAACGAGGCTGTCGTCGCCGCTGAACCCGCTGCGGGGGGTGTATACCACCACGCCGCCCGCGCTGACGGATGCGCTGCCGTTTTGCGGGGGCGTGGTGACCAGGAAGGTATGGTTCTGTGCATGAGCGGCATCGATGGCCTCACTGGGCACGGTCTGGCTGTCGTTGACATAATAGGTGCCAGCGCCGCCGCTGCCGGTGTCCGACTGCGTGATGTAGGTGCCGGCATCGATGCCGGCGCCGCTCAACAGATCTCCCACCGCGAACGCGCCGGTCAAGGTGCCGCCGACGGTGAGGGTGCCATAGGTCGCGGTGATGGTTGTGCTGCCCACGCTCTGCGAGATATCGACCCGGTAGGTGCCGGCGTCACCCGTAGTACCGGTGAGCTGTTCCACAATCTTGGTACCCGGTGCCACATTGGCGCCGCTCAACGTTGCACCCGCCACGAAAGTGCCGGTGACCGTACCGGCGACTGTCAGGATATCACTGTTGATCGTACTGGCAGTGCCGGTGGCCGTTGCCGCGGTGATGGTGCTGGCCGTGGAGGTGCCGGAGAGGTTGTCCGGAGCCACGGGGTCGGTAACCGCGATTTGTGTCTTGCCGGAGGTGTCTACCACGGTGAAGATCTTCGGCGCCGTGCCCGAGGGCGGCAGGTTCAATACCGGACCGCTTACGGCGATCGGGATGGTGACGGTCCCCGCCATGCGCGGTGAGCCGTCGTCGGTAACCGTGACGGTCAGGCTGTCGCTGCCGTTGGTGAAACCGGGCGTAGGGTTGTAGGTGACAATGCCGGAAGTGCTCACGATCGCTGTTCCGTGCGCCGGGAAGGTGGTGATGGCGAATGTGTGGTTTTGACCGATGTCCGGGTCATTGATTGTGATTTGGCTGGCGCCGGGATAGCCTGCAAGTGTGTTTATGGGGGGCGCCGTGGGCGCCGGCGCTCCATTGGGGGAGACGGATTTGACCTCGATAGTGGAGGTGGCGGTCTTGGTGATACCCACCGAATCCGTCACCTTGAGTGTGACGACATGCGTTCCGACGGATAGTGAGTTGAGGGAAAAATTCTCTCCCAGGCCGATGGAACCATCCTTGCTTGAGGTCCAGGATAAGGCGCTGCCGCTCAGTGTCCCGTCTACCGGGTCTGTCGCCGACGCGGTGAACTGGATGGTCTGTCCGCGACTGTACGTGGCGCCGTTATCCGGGGAGATGATGGAAATGGTCAGGGACTGAACTGCTTGACTGCCGCTGGGGTCGCTTGGCGATACCGGGGCGCCACCAGAACCACCGCCGCCGGAACACGCCGCGATCATCATGATGACCGCAATGAGAGGCGGAAACTTCAGCACCGGATTACTGCTCATGATTACCCCAAACTCGATTGGGTTTGGCCTCCAGCGGCGGTATGCCGAGTGATCGCCCGGGACCATGCTGTTCCCGGAGGATGTCCCACCGCGCCAATCCTTTGCTGCGGTTGCTGCATCGCGCCGTCATGTAAACTATCAGAGGCGATGCGGTAACAGGAGATGTTATTACTTTGCTAGGAGCCTGCCGGTCACCTACGGTCTCCATAAAAAATAACGGGGGCGAGGTTTCCGGCGTAATTGAAACTACCAAATGAACGGAGAATTCGGGACAAACATCAAAATACAGCTGTATCTATTTGTACTGATTCTATTTTAGAACACATGGATATAGAATATTGGGCCAATTTTATGTTGTGCGGGTCGAATAGGCAAGTGGGGCTTGGGTCTATTTCCGCATCTTTAATGGCGGCTTAAGCATTGGTCTGCGAGTGTCTCTCCCGCGGTGGGCCACGGCGATGGTGGCGTCTCTGACCGCCATCAAGTTCAACGATGGGAGTCAGGGTGGATGTGTGCCAGGGGGCGCAGACGCCGGTGGCTGTTTTGCCCCGCCCGGGGCCGATTTTGATCAGTCCTGATATAACGGTATGCAATGTGCGCAACCGGCGGACGCATGGTGTGTTGCCGTCACGGGTTGACCCCACGGCCGCCGCCGACAGCGATGGCGCGCCTCATCGCCGGCTATTCGATCAGTTTGGACGCAATCTTACCTTTTGTGCATATTTTTTGACTTGCTGACTATGGGAAAGACCGCATGAGACGTGACAGGACTGCGTCCGATGCGCGGAGAAGTGCTTGGATGTGGTTTTATTACACGCCCTCTAAAAACCAGTGACCTACAGAGAGTGCGTAATGCCCGGGAAATCGTTAAGATTGGCTTAAACAGCGCTCCACTCAAAATTGATAAAATACTGATGAAGATGCATCAAGAATTCGGGTTGGACGATGAACTCGAACCCCTCCCTGAAAAGCGCAAGTGGTCAATGAGACTCGGCATCACATCCAAGATGTTCCTGGCGGTGCTGGCAACAAGCGCCACTGTCATTGTGGTCATGAGCATCGCGGTGCGCATCAGTTTTGAAGATGGATTCCTCAATTATCTGAATTCCGAGGACATCGACCGCGCCACGAAATTTACCGTCACGCTGGGTGACAGCTACCGGGAACACGGCAGTTGGGAGTGGCTGAGGGGCAATCCACGGCATTGGACGCAGCTGGTATTGGAGAAGTTCAGTCCTCCGTTTCGACGCAATGAGGCCGCGTCGTCACTCAATCAGCAACTCAACGGTCCGCCGCCGGACACTTTTGTGTTGGTTGCGCGGTTGACGCTTCGGGATGCCGATGAAAATTTCGTCGCGGGCAATCCATTTCCAAGTTCGAATGTGGCGCACAGACCGGTGATCGTCGACGGTAAGACGGTGGGTTGGCTGCTTATCTCGCCGTACACGACTCTTACGGATACCGTCGCACTGAGCTTTCAGGAACAGCAGCGCAAAGCGGTCTTCGCCATCGCCGGCATCGTCGCAGCTCTCGCCACCCTGGTGGCCATGCTCCTGTCCCGTAATCTCCTGTCCCCCGTAAAACAGCTCGCCAGAGGTACTCGTGCGCTGGCCGCCGGTGATTACGATCAGAGCCTATCAGTGTCATCCAGTGACGAACTCGGACAGCTTGCCAAGGACTTCAATGGCCTGGCCAATACTCTGATGAAAAACGACCAGGCGCGGCGGCGCTGGATCGCCGATATCTCCCATGAACTGCGCACGCCGCTTGCCGTGCTGCGCGGGGAGATCGAGGCCATGCAGGATGGCATACAGCCCCTTTGTCCCAGCGGCATGAAGTC
>CAYXAX010000068.1:0-12996 GCA_964463055.1 uncultured Gammaproteobacteria bacterium
TTCGGAGTTATCGTATGCCATTTGCTTCTCGGGGTCAGGGGGTGTCATAAATTTACAGTTAATCTATCATGCCCGGTAGCAGATCAACAAAGAGATCGGTGCAGGGGACCGCGATGTCTAGCTATTATGACATGGTCATCATCGGCGGCGGCAGCGGTGGGATCGCCGCCGCCAGACAGGCGGCGCGCCATGGGGCCCGCTGCGCCCTGGTGGAGGCGGGCCGCCTCGGGGGCACATGTGTCAACCGGGGCTGCGTGCCGAAAAAGGTCATGTGGTTTGCTGCCGAGATCGCCCGGACACTGAAGACCGCCCCCGCCTATGGTTTTTCCATGCCACAGCGGTCTTTTGATTGGGCGCAGCTCAAGGCCTCCCGGGATACCTATGTGACGCGCCTGAATGAGTTATACGAGCGCGGACTTGCCGACGCGGGTGTTGATGTTATACAGGGATATGCGCGCCTGACCGACGCGCATACGGTGGCGGCGGGCGAGCGAAGCCTTGGCGCTGAGCACATCGTCATCGCCACCGGTGGCCGGCCCGCCGTACCGCAGGTGACGGGCGCGGAACTCGGCATCACCTCCGACGGGTTTTTCCAGTTGCAGGCGATGCCGGAACGTACGGTGGTTGTGGGCGCGGGTTACATCGCGGTGGAATTGGCATGCATGCTCAACGCGCTGGGCAGCGAGGTCAGCATGCTCATGCGGCGCGAGGTGCTGCTGGGGGGCTTCGATGCCATGCTTCGTGAAATGCTGATGGAGGCCATGGAAAATGAGGGTATTGCCTTTCATACCAATATGGCGATTCAAGTGGTGGAGCGGGAGCACGGCGGCCAGGTGTCCATCAAGGGACGTGGCGGATTCAGGCTCGAGGGGGTGGATTGCTTGATCTGGGCAACGGGCCGCGTGCCGAATAGCGCCGATATGAATCTGGACGCTACCGGTGTCGAATTGGACGAGAACGGCTTTATTGTCACCGACAGGTTTGAAAACACCAATGTTCAGGGTATATACGCTATCGGAGACGTGACCGGAAAAAAGGCCCTGACGCCGGTGGCGATTGCGGCGGGGCGGCGGCTTGCGGACCGGCTGTTCGGCGGCATGGCCGAGCGGCATTTGGAATACGGAAATATCCCGACGGTGGTGTTTACCCATCCCCCCATCGGGACGGTGGGGATGACGGAGGAAGAGGCGTGCATGGTCCACGGCAATGCGGTGAATGTGTATCAGACCCGCTTCACGGCCATGTCTCAGGCCGCGGCGGGGGATACCCAGGCCAGCGCCATGAAACTGGTGACGCTGGGTCCCGAGGAGCGGGTCATCGGCTGTCACGTCATCGGCGCGGGCGCCGATGAGATGCTGCAGGGGTTTGCGGTGGCGATAAGGATGGGTGCGACTAAACGCGACTTTGACGATACCGTGGCCATTCATCCCACCAGCGCCGAGGAGATGGTGACACTAAGATAATTAAAGCGTTTCGAGTTTCGGGCTGCGGGTTTCGAGTTGATACGCGGCCTGGCGGCCGCGACTGAGACACTATAATATGAAGATTGAGATATACGGCGGTCGTTAGGCCGCCTCCACGACCCGGAACGCGAAACCCGCAACTCGAAACTGGTATTGCCGTGAGTTCGATCTTCGACTTCGACGCCAAACCCGACCTGTACGCCGTGATGGGCAATCCCATTGCCCACAGCAAATCGCCGCAGATCCATGCCGCCTTCGCGCGCCAGACCCGGCAGCGTATGGAATACATCGCGATTCTGGTGGAGCCGGGCGGTTTTGGCCATGCGGTGGGTAATTTCCGTGCGGAGCGGGGCAAGGGGCTCAACATCACCGTCCCGTTCAAGCATGAGGCGTGGAAGCTGGTGAACGAACGCACACCGCGGGCGCAGCGCGCCGGCGCGGTGAATACCATTGTGTTTCGCCCGGACGGGACCGCCTTGGGCGATACCACCGACGGTGTCGGTCTGGTCCGGGACATGGTCGAGAACCACGCCGGGCATGTCGACCAGCGCCGGGTGTTGATACTGGGTGCCGGCGGCGCCGTGAGGGGTGTGCTCGAGGCGCTGCTCGCGCAGCGGCCGGCCGGGGTGGTCATCGCCAACCGCACCGTCGACAGGGCCCAGGCGCTGGCCCAGGAGTTTTCCGCGCTGGGGCTTGTGCAGGGCTGCGGCTATGAAGAACTACAGGGACAGGCCTTTGATTTCATTATCAACGGCACCTCCGCGAGCCTGCACGGCCAACTGCCGCCGCTGCCGGCGGGTATTCTGGCGCCGGGCGGCTGGTGTTATGACATGGCCTACGGCGACAAGCCAACGCCCTTCGTGCAGTGGGGGCATGCCCACGGCGCGGCCAAGTCCCTGGATGGGGTCGGCATGTTGGTTGAGCAGGCGGCGGAGTCGTTTTTCCTGTGGCGCGGGGTGCGGCCGCAGACCGCACCGGTGATCGAAGTGCTGAAAAAGACTCATCTGCCCGTGTGACTGCCGCATTTGTTGTTGTTCCTGCCCAGGTTCCATGCCGCGCATTTACCTTGGTTTTAATGAATATTAATCAGATAAATGCGTCCGCGGGGTGCAGGGGACACGTGCACGGCTAGCGGCCGCGCCCGCCATAGCCGGTGAGCTCCACATAACCGGTACCGGTGAGCGGCCTTTCATGGGAAGTTCCTACGATTTTCACCGCCCCTTCCCAGTAGGTCACGGCAAGATTCAGTTCCTGATCCTTTAGAAGCGGCGTGATGTGCAGGGACAGGTCCTGCGCGGGTATTTCAATACGCCACTCTATCGGGTAGCGTGCCCCGCTGTGCGGGCTCTTCCATTCATTGAGTACGGCGATTTTGATGTCGGAACGGGTGAGGTGCCGGCTGCGGCCGTCGGGAAATACCAGTGTCCCGCTGCTGTGGGGGTCGATAGCCCCGTCGTTATTTCTCAGTTGGTAGTACATCAGCTCGGTATCATCGGAAAGCTGCACGGCAAACCAGTCCCATCCCGCCTGATCCCCGGCCAAGGCCGAACTGGACCACTCCCGGTCCATCCAGCTGGCACCCTGTACATGAAAGGTGTGGTCTTTAATACGCACCGTGCCCCGGGTGGGCATGCGGGTCAAAGAATAATAATAAGAGGCATTGCCGGGGGCGCTGCTCTTTTGGCTCAGGCCGTGGTCACCCTCGAGAACAACGGGTTTCCCCCCCTGCAGGGACAGGTCCACTTCATAACCGTCCTGCGCCGCGTGGAGTCGGACCGGAAAGGGTGCCCCGGGTTCGGCCGCGCTCACGGACCAGTCGTCCAGCCACACGTGAAACGGGCGCGCCGCGGCGCCGGCCAGCCCCAATGCGCCGCGTTCGAAGCGCTGGAAGGCATGAAACTTGTGATTGCCCCCATCGGTGAGTGCGAAATGCGCCATGTAGAGCTGATTGGTGCCCCACGCCGATTGGCCGTGGCGCGGGTGCGGGCTCAGGGCGATGCGGAAGAAGGTCAACTGGTAGCCGAACCTGCGGCCGCTTTGATCGGAGAGATTGCCGGTGAAATACCACCACTCGTGCTTGAACTGCCGGTGCGGTCCGTGATCATCGGGAAAGGTGAACGGCCGTGGCCTGTCGGCGCGGGCATATCCGCCGGTGTCGTTATTGCCGCCGAGGATGCCGGCGACCGTCAGCGGGTGATACGAGATATCCGTGTCGTGCGCGGGCCGTGATTGAAAATATACCAGGACAACAGCGCCCGTGGCGATGATTGCGCCGACCAACAGGCGGCGCCACCGGCGTGGGGATTTAGCGGCGGTCATGACCTATTCTTCCCGCAGGCCCGCGGCCGGTGGCGTGCATGCCATTTTGTACGCCGGAAACAATCCGGCGCACAGCGCCGCGACCAATGCAAAGGCCAGTGCCTGTATCAGGACTTCCGGATGGAGGTGCCATTCCAGGGTCCAGCCGAACGACAGGCGGTTGATGTCGAAGATCAGGATCGCCGCCAAGACCAGTCCCAGCGGCAGTGCCAGCAGGCCGGCGATCAGGCCCATGACGACGGTCTGTGATACCACCATGCCCCATATTCCCCGCGGTGTGAGTCCCAATGCCCTGAGGACGGCAAATTCCCGGGCCCGTTCCAGCTGCAGCGCCATCAGGGCGCTGAGGATGCCGATGAAGGCCACGATAATGGTCAGGATGCGCAGCACCGAGGTGATGGCGAAGGTGCGGTCGAAGATGCGCAGGGACAACTCGCGGACGGTACGGTTGGTGCGGATGGACAGCGGGTGATCGGCGCCGGCGCGTCGGCGCAGGCGCTCGCTCAAGACACGGAGATCGACGCCCGGCTTGGCATAGATCCCCAGAGAGGTGACGCCGCTGTCCCGCCAGTATTTCTCGTAGGTGTGGCGGCTGAGGAAGACCACGCCCTGGTCACTGCCGTAGTGATAAAAGATCCCTGCCACGGCGAAACGCCGTGGTCCCGCATCAGTACGAAGGTCGATGTGATCGCCCACGGCCAGGTGATGGTGGTAGGCATAGGACTCGGAGACGATGACAGTGTCGCGCAGTTCAAAGGCGGGCCACACCCGTGAGGGCTTGCCCGCCTTGAAGTGAAATGCCGACAGACTCGCCGGCGGCAGCGCCAGGGCCAGCATTTCCGTGACCCCCGTGGAGGTGTCGATGCGAAAGTACCGGCCGCTGCTGTAGGTATCAATGCCGGGGGTGGAGATCAAGCGCTGCACCAGGCCGGGGGCCAGGGGCGTGTGATCGCCGTTGATGGCGGTAATGAAGATGTCGGCGCGCAGGTAGCTATCGAGCCAGTTGGCCAGGGTATCGCGAAAGCTGCCGATCATGATCCCCACACTGACAGTGGCGGCGATGGCGATAGTCAGGGCGGCGGTGGCCACGCCGGTGCGCGACAGCGAGGTCGTCACGCCGCGGGTGGCCATTCCGCCCAGCATCCCCCACACCCGTTTCAGCACCGGCCGCAATACACCTGCCAGGGTTACCGTGGCCAGGGGAGTGACCATGGCGAAACCCGCGATGACCAGTAATATGGCTGCATAACTCACCACGAGGCTGTGCCGGTCCAGGGTCAATAGCGCAAGACCGGTGATGAACAGGCCGCAGCCCACGCCGGTCAGGGTGGGCAGTGAACGGTGTGCATGGGACTCCAGGGCCGAGCGGCTCAACACGGCTCGCGGCGGCGCGCGGGTGGCCTCCAGCGCCGGGACGCAGGCCGCTGCCAGCGTCCCGGCGATGCCCAGGGCAAATCCCTTGGCCAGGGATAGGGGCGCGAGTGCCAGCGCCGTGACGGTGACCGAGAAATACAAGTCATTGATGGTGCGGGTGACGAGGTGGATCAAGCCGTGACCCAGGGCGATGCCCATGAGCAATCCAGCAAAGGTACCGATGCAGGCGACGATCATCGCCTCGCCCATGACCAGGGTGAATATCTCGCCTCGTGTCACGCCCAAGGCCCGCAACAGGCCTATGAAGTGGCGCCGCTGCACCACCGAGAAGGTCATGGTGTTGTAGATCAGAAACATGCCGACAACCAGCGCCAGCAAACTCAACGCCATGAGATTGGACTGAAACGAGCGGGTCATGTCTTCCAATGCGCGGGTATGGGATGCGGTGCGGATCACTTCCGTTCCTGGCGGCAGGGCGCCGCGGATGGTTTTCAATTCCCGCTTCCCGGCGCTGTTTTGCGGTACGGACAGGTCAATACGGGTGAGCCGGCCGCTCAGGTGCAGCAGCTCCTGAGCGGTGGCGATATCCGTAATCAGCACCCCGTCCAACGCCTGCCGGGCCGGCTCCCCGGGGGGATGCGTCAACCCAATGATGGTTACATCCTGGTTCCCGCCGGCGGTCTGCAGCGTGATGGCATCGCCGGCGGCGATACCCAGCCGTGCCGCCGTTTGCTCAGACATCAACCCGGTATAAGGTGTACTGACAAGCCGGTCCAGCCGCAGGCGCCGGCCGCTCTGCGTCAGATGGGTGCTAATCCCATTGGCGGAAAACGGGTCAATCCCAGACAGCCGCAGGACTTGGTGGCCGGCGGCGGTCTCCACCTGGCCTTCCACCACCGGGGCAAGGGTGCGTATCCCCAGGGTCACCCGCAGGGTACGATACACACTCTCGGGTATACCGGACGGCCCGCCGACAATTTGATGGCTGGCGTTGCCGGTGAGGACTTGCCTGGATAATGAAAAGGCCTGCCGCGCGCTTTCGTTGGCGAGGTCTACCGCGATGACCACCGCCACCCCCAGGGCCACGCCCAACAAGGACAGGGCGATCTGCCCGCGATGACGCGATACATAACGCCGGCTGGCGCGGCGGATCAGGGGTGTCATGGCGTTGTTTCCGCTCGTGCCTGTGGATTGAGCCGCCCGTCGATCAGGGTCAACACCCGTTCGGCGGCAGCGGCCACGTCACGGCTGTGGGTGACCAGGATGACCGTCATGGCGGATTCCACGGCCAACTGTTTTAATAACGCCATGACATGCCGGCCTGTTTCCTCGTCCAGGTTGCCAGTGGGTTCATCAGCCAACAGCACGCGGGGTCGGTGAATGACGGCACGGGCGATGGCGACACGCTGCTGCTCTCCGCCGGACAGGGCCTCCGGATAGCTGTTGCCGCGGTCCTTCAGGCCGATCTGGTCCAGGAGCCCATTGACGGCGCGCCGCTGGGCGGGGGAACCCGCTGCGATGAGTTCCAGGGGCAGCAGGAGATTCTCTTCCACCGTCAGCGTCGGGATGAGGTTGAAAAACTGGAATACGAATCCGATATGGCGGCGGCGAAACAAGGTACGCTGATATTCGTTAAGACGGGTCAGCGGCGATCCGTTGATGAGCACTTCCCCGCTGGTCGGGGAGTCGATGCCGCTGATAACATTAAGGAGTGTGGACTTGCCCGAACCGCTGCGTCCCACCACGGCGACAATCTCGCCGCGGTGAAACGCTGCATCGAGACCGTCCAGTACAATACGATGGCCGTCACCCTCTTGGTAGACCTTGCTGATGCCGCGCAAGGCCAGTGCCGGTATTTCATCCGGGTCATGGTGTCGTGTCATGGCGATTTTTTCACAGTATTGCCGCCGGGCGGTGTGGATATGCCGGACGCCTGGGGCATGATGAACTGGACGCAGTGTTTATGTTGTTGACCATTGCCATGACGGGGATGATTGCCTATGCCGGGGTGTGTGGTTACATGTACCTGTTTCAGGGCCGGTTTCTCTTCAAGCCCACGCGGGAGATCGAAGCCACCCCCGCCGCCATCGGTCTAGAGTACGAAGACGTCACGCTGATGGCCGCGGACGGCATCAGCCTTCACGGCTGGTTTGTCCCCCATGCACGCCCGCGCGCGGTGGTGCTGTACTTTCACGGCAACCGCGGCAACATTTCCCAGCGTCTGGAGTCGCTGAGAATTTTTCACCGGCTGAAATTGAGCACCTTCATTTTAGACTACCATGGTTACGGCAGAAGCGGGGGCCGGCCCTCCGAGCAGGCCACCTATCTGGATGCCCAGGCGGCGTGGGATTATCTGGTACATGACCGTGCAGTCCGGCCCGCGGACATCATCGTCTTCGGCCGTTCCCTGGGCGCCGCCGTTGCCTCATGGCTGATCATTCGGCAACGCCCGGCGGCGGCGGTCATCGAGTCCACTTTCACGTCGTTGCCCGACGTGGCGGCGGAGACTTATCCGCTGCTCCCCACGCGCTGGCTGTCCAGGTTTCACTACAACACCCTGGAAAATCTTCGCCAGGCCCAGTGTCCGGTGCTCATCGCTCACAGCCGCGACGATGCGGTGATTTCGTTTCAGCACGGCAAACGGCTCTACGATGCGGTGGTCGGTCGCAAGGACTTTCTCGAAATGGAAGGCGGGCACAATGATGGGTTTATCACCAGCGGTGATGACTACCTGCGCGCGCTTGAGGGATTCCTCCAGCAGGTCCTGGGTCCTGAGCCCGCCGTCGACGAGTGACCGCCGTACACTGGCAGGATGTTGAAAAAGTCCATCCCTGGCCTTTTTCAACTCGCTGCGCCGCGCTACACGCCCGCGGCTTGCTCCGAAAACCAAACACTTAGGTGTTTGGTTTTCGAGCGACGCATCCCTGCGCCGCTTTAACAGGGTGTTTTTCAACACCCTGCTAGCGTCCAACAGGCCGGTTGCAATCGCGAATGCCCCCAAAGTGATCAGAAACCAGCGCGCTGCACCATTCGCGGCCATCCTCGCGCCGACCGGCATAGGTACCTGAATATGGTCGCATTAAAACTTTAAGTACCTGAGACTATTATCTAAATTCCCGATCGTCGACTTGCCTCGCGTAACCGTTACGGTGCCTGGCATACTTTCTGCTTTACTAATACACATGAGCAGCACTTATATGAGCAGTGTTGTGCCCAAGGGCTGAATCAGCGGCTGCTAAAGCTTCACAAAGCGGGGCCGTTAAGGGCTAGTGGTGAGGCTGCCCGGCTGCATGAGGCGCCCGTAAATGGCGAGGAGTGTATGAGGAGGATCATCGATGATGAACTTATTCGTGGAGGCGGTAGTGCTGTCATTCGTGTTGGGCGGGATGCTCGGCGCCGCTGTCGCCGTTCATTTGAAAAGCGCCAAGGTACGCAGCGAGAGGCAGATGGTTGAACTGGTACGCAGACGGTCACGGTTATAGGGACGACAGTATTGCACTGTGGAGACACGGATGTCTTTTTTCCTTCCCAGGCGCCCGGATCGCGGGCGCGCTAACCACCCAGGTGTCGATTCTTGAGTTTGACGTAATGGTCTGCTGAAAAGGGCAGATAGGCCAGTTCCCGTTCTGACAGCGGCCGGATTTTTTTTGCCGGGCTGCCCAGGTATAGATACCCGCTCTCCAATTCCTTTCCCGGGGTCACCAGGCTCCCCGCGCCGACCATGACCCGGCTGCGGATTATCGCGCCGTCAAGTATCGTGCTGCCCATGCCGATCAGGCACAGATCCTCAACCGTGCAGGCATGCAGGGTCACGTTGTGGCCGACTGTCACGTCGTCGCCGATAACCAGCGGGTAGCCCCCGGGGTTGAATTCATTGTCCTGGGTGACATGCAGCACGGAGCCGTCCTGGATGTTGGTGCGTCGGCCGATGGTGATGGTGTGCACGTCTCCGCGGGCCACCGCCATGGGCCACAGGGACGAATCATCACCGACAACCACACTGCCGAGAACCAGTGCGGTATCATCGATATAGGCCGTTGCCGCAACGCTGGGTGTAATGCCATTGAAGACGCGGATTGCCATGGTTTTTACCCGGGTAGTGAGCCAACATGCGTCCGCTCCGCGTGTATCGGGCGGTAACGGATTTATGTCACCGGCGGATGCTGCCATAATAGGCAGCGGGCCTGTCAGAATCAATAATTAGATCCGAACCCCGGGGCGCAACCATGATACGTTTGATCAGATATCTGCTGCGCTGGCTGCTCACCCGGCTTTACCGGGTTGAGGTGAACGGTCTGGAAAACTACCGCCGGGCGGGCAAGCGGGTGTTGATCGTCGCCAATCACACCTCCTACCTGGACGCGGTGCTGTTAGCGGCGTTTCTGCCTGACCACCTGACCTTTGCCATCAACACCCATATCGCCCGCAAGTGGTGGCTGCGCCTGGCGCTCCACCTGGTGGAATATTTTCCCCTTGACCCCACCAATCCGCTATCGGTCAAATCCCTGATCCGCTATCTGCAGCAGGATAGGGCGGTGGTCATTTTTCCCGAAGGGCGTATCACCGTCACCGGTTCTCTGATGAAGATCTATCAGGGCTCGGGCCTGGTGGCTGACCGGTCGCGGGCCGCCGTGCTGCCGGTGCGCATCGACGGCGCCCAGTACACCCCGTTCTCACGCCTGCGGGGGTTGGTGCGACTGCGCTGGTTTCCCACCATTACCCTGACCCTGTTGCCGTCGCGACAGCTGCACGTGGACGAGGGCTTGAAAGGCCGCGTGCGGCGCCTGCAGGCGGGAAGAGCGCTGACCGATCTCATGACGGAGATGGTCTTCGCCACCACTCATTGTGACAGGACGCTTTTCAGAGCGCTCCTGGACGCGCGCCGGATTCACGGCGGATCTCACGTCGTTGTCGAGGATATCCAATTCAAACCCCTGACCTACAATCAACTCATCACGCGCACATTTATTCTCGGCCGCCTGCTGGCGGAAGACACCCGCTCCGGTGACCATGTGGGTGTGCTGCTTCCCAGCATCGTGAATACGCTGGTGGTGTTCTTCGCCCTGCATCTCCACGGCCGTGTACCGGCCATGATGAATTTCACCGCTGGGGCGGCTGCGATGATCGCCGCCGCGGAGACGGCGGAAATCCGTGTCCTCTATACCTCGCGGCAATTTATTGAGACGGCCAAGCTTGAAGATGCATTACACAAGCTGGCGCAGCATGTCAGGGTGGTCTATTTGGAGGATCTGCGCGATGCCGTCACACCGCTGGACAAGCTGCGTGGGCTGCTCGCGGCCCGCTCCGCCGCGTCCGGCTTAACGCGGCGCTGCCCGCAAGCCCATGCCGATGAGGCGGCCGTCATATTATTTACCTCGGGGACAGAGAACACGCCCAAGGGCGTGGTTCTGTCCCATCGTAACCTCCTGTCCAATCAGGCACAGATTTCGGCGCGCATGGATTTTCATGCCCAGGATGTCATCCTCAATGCCCTGCCGCTGTTTCATTCCTTTGGGCTGACTGCGGGAACCTTGCTGCCCCTGCTGTCCGGCATGAAGGTCTTTTTGTACCCCTCACCTCTGCATTATCGCATCGTTCCTGAGATCGCCTATGACGTCAACGCCAGCGTCTTTTTCGGTACAAACACGTTTTTGGCGGGGTATGCGCGCTTCGCCCACCCCTATGACTTTTACAGCACGCGCTACGTATTCGCCGGCGCAGAGAAACTGCAGGAGGAAACACGCCGCATATGGTGGGAAAAATTCGGTATTCGCATATTCGAGGGCTACGGCGCCACGGAGACCAGTCCCGTGCTGGCGGTCAACACCCCCATGGAGTACCGCGCCGGCAGCGTCGGGCGCTTGCTGCCCGGGATTGATCACTATCTGGAAGGTGTACCGGGGATTGATGCGGGCGGTCGGCTGTGCGTAAGCGGGCCCAATGTCATGCTCGGTTATTTGACTGCGGCTCAACCGGGCAAAGTCGTTTCCCCGTCCACCGCCCGCGGCGACGGCTGGTACGATAGCGGTGATATCGTAAACATCGACGGCGACGGCTTCGTGTGGATTGTGGGACGTGCCAAGCGGTTCGCCAAGGTCGGCGGCGAGATGGTCTCCCTGGCGGCGGCGGAGGCGCTGGTCAATGAACTATGGCCGGGTTCCACCCATGCCGTCATCAATACGCCCGATGCGCGCAAGGGTGAGAACCTGGTGCTGTTGACCGATGGTAAAAGCGTTGAGCGCCAGGCGCTTGTGGCGCGCGCCAGGGAGTTGGGTGTGAGTGAATTACTGGTGCCGGCCAGGATCGTGCTTGTCAAGGCGGTACCCCTGTTGGGAACCGGCAAGGTGGACTACCCCGCTACCCGGGTGCTGGTCGAGACGTTGCTGGGGAAGCGCCCCGAAGTGGGAATCGCGGGTTTATAAGGCGGGTGTGAGCGGATTTTCCGCACCGTGAAAAAAGGGGGGACGGCATGCGTCCCCCTTAAATGAGGTGACACGCACAAGGGGAGCGCGTCACCGTCAACACAGTAATATCTTATCACAATATGTAATCACCGTTGCCGGGTTTTTTGGCGGAAGGTGATGTCACTGTTATCGGAGCAGGATATTGTCTCCCTTGCCGAGCTTGGGGTCGGCGTCCGGGCTATTCATCAATACCGTGATCGCCCCGCGCATGGCGGCGCTCATGGTATGGTCGACGATGGCGTTGTTGGTAGCCCGGTCAGCGGGCGAGACGATATCGAAGGCATCCGCCTCGGCGACGGCCACATTGTAGGTCTGCACATCATAGAGCGTATTCTTCGGGTTGCCATCGATGTATACCCGGTCCCATATGCCGGCGATGGGGTGGAATGCCACCGGCATGTTGATGTTGGCGTTCACGAAATAAATCCGTACACGCTCGCCGGGCTTCGATACCAGGGTCAGGCTGGCGTTGGGGTCATGGACGGGATCATAGTGGAAGATTTTTCCGTTGATCAGCGAGCCCGTCCAGCCGCGGTTTTCGATCATGGCCTCCTTGTCATCCGCGTTCGGGAAAAATTGGGATTGGATCAGGACGTACTCCCGATCCGGTTTGGGGAAGGCCTTGGTATACCCACCCTTGGGATCGACAATGATGATGCCGTACATGCCGCGCGCGATGTGCTGGGCCATGGTCGGCGCCCCGCAGTGATACATGAAGACACCGGCCCGTTTGGCCACGAACTTGAAATGCTTGGTATCGCCCGGTTTGACCGGTGCAAATTCATCCAGAACATCCACCTCGGCGGCGTGAAAGTCGATGGCGTGGGAGTTTTTGTTTGTGGATGGATTGATCAACTTGAAGTCTACGGTATCGCCCTGGGTGACGCGGACCACCTTGCCGGGGATTTCCCCGTCGAACGTCCATGCCGGATACTCGGTCCCCTTGTTGTCGATCTGCAGCATGGTTTCCTTTGCCGTAAACGTCACGTGGACCGTTTTCGCCTCCGCCGCCTGCGCCCCCAGGAATAGGCCCCCGATGAGCCCCGCGCCCAGCGTGGCGGTTCGTAGTAATACGCTTGTGTGCTTTGTGTTCATATCCACTAACTCCCTCTTTTGATTGAAAAGTAATTAAAAAGTCATCCTCAATGGGAATTTTCCGCAAAGCCGCGTGTAATGCGCTCCATGGAGAATCACGATGAGGGTCCGTATTTGCACCCGCAAAGTTCACGCAGGTATTGCACCAGTGCATGTATTTCATCGTCCGTAAGTACACCGCCCCATGGCGGCATCAGTACGGATTTGTTCACTGCGGGCCCACCTTCTTTGATGGCCTTGAACAGGTCGGCGTCGGAGCGCCCGCTCATGTATTCACTGTC
>CAYXAX010000069.1:0-12492 GCA_964463055.1 uncultured Gammaproteobacteria bacterium
CTGCGACCTGCGACCTGCGACCTGCGACCTGCGACCTGCGACCTGCGACCTGTATAGTTCCGTCAGTAACTGTACTCTTTAAACACCGGATCCACGTCGTGTTTCCAGCGGGTCTCATAGGCCTGCAGAAGTTCTTCGGCGGGGGTGATACCGGCATCGGCGATTTCATTCAATGTATCGAGGAACCGGGATTCGTCGTCACCCCGGCTGTTTCTGCGCGCGCGGGTGCGCAGGCCCTCGCGGCTGATGGCCAGCGCCTCCACGGCCAGGTCTTTTAAACGATAACGCCCGATTCGGGTGTTGAGGGCGGTACGCGGGACTTGGTCGCGCAGGCTTGCATGATCCGCCATGGTCCAGTGTTTGGCCAGGTCCCACGCGGCATCCAGGGCGCCGTCATCATACAGCAGCCCCGTCCAGAAGGCTGGCAGGGCGCATAAGCGGTGCCACGGTCCGCCGTCGGCGCCGCGCATCTCGAGAAAGCGCTTCATGCGTACCTCGGGAAACAGGGTCGACAGGTGGTCCACCCAGTCGGCCATGGTCGGCCGCTCACCGGGCCGCGCCGGCAGACGGCCCGCCATAAAGGCCCGGAATGACTGCCCCGCGGTGTTGATGTAGCGTCCGTCCCGGTAGATAAAATACATGGGGACATCGAGCGCGTATTCCATGTAGCGTTCAAAGCCCATGGCGCTGTCGAATACAAAGGGCAGGATGCCGCAGCGGTCGGGATCGGTGTCGGTCCACACGTGACTGCGATAGCTGAGATAGCCCGTGGGTTTGCCGTCGGCGAACGGCGAATTGGCGAACAAGGCCACCGCGATGGGCTGCAATGCCAGTCCGACGCGGAATTTCTTGATCATGTCGTGTTCGGACGCGAAGTCGAGATTTACCTGGGCGGTGCAGCTGCGCAGCATCATGTCCAGGCCGAGGTGGCCCCGCGTGGGCATGTATTCCCGCATGATGGCGTAGCGCCCTTTGGGCATCCACGGCGTGTCATCCCGTCCCCATTTGGGTTGAAAGCCCAGTCCCAGCAATCCTACATTGATCTCGCCGGCCACGTCCTTGACCTGGTAGAGGTGTTGATTGACCTCTTCGCATGTCTGGTGCAGGGTCTCCAGGGGCGCGCCGGACAGTTCCAATTGCCCGCCTGGCTCCAGGGTGATGGCGGCGTCGTTCTGGTGCAGGGCGATCAACTGGTCGTTTTCGTACACCGGTTGCCAGCCGAAGCGGCGCAGCCCTTCCAGCAGGGCCGCGATGCTGACTTTCCCGTCGTGGGGCAGCGGGCGCAGGTTATCAAGGCGGTAGACGAACTTCTCGTGTTCGGTGCCGATGCGCCAGGCATGTTTGGGTTTGCAGCCGGCCTCGAAGTACTCCACCAGTTGGCGGGTATTTTCGATGGGTTGGGGTTGGTTCTCGGCGTGTCCGGACATGAAGGTGCAGATGCTACCTGGGTTGGATGCGGGGGGAGGGATAGGCTGTGATGATTATCGCAAGGATCATAGCATACCTGATTCGCCATCCTCGGTGCGCGATTTTCTGCGCCTGCGGTCCTGTGTATAGAGCAGCTCAGGCCGGGTCATCCACGCGATTTTCCAGCCGCCGTCCACATCAGTTTCCACGCATACGGCGCAGCCGGGCTGGAAATCCACAATGCCGCGTCCCTCATCGCCGGTGATGAGGGATGAGACGAGCTTTGCCACAAAGGGCAGGTGTCCGGCCACCAGCAGGTCTTTGCCGCGCGTGTTCATGAGTTCGATAAAAGGCCTGGTGGGGTCTCCGGGATTCAATAAGTCGCTTTGCTCGATGTCGCCTTCCAGTCTGACACCACGGGCCAACAGCTCCGCCGTCTGTTGGGTGCGGGTCTTGCCACTGTGATAGATGCAGTCCACGGTCGCCTCGATGTCCTTTAAAAAATCCGCCAGGCATTCGATGTCCGCCAGGCCTTTTTCACTGAGGGGACGGTCCGGGTTTTTCTGTTTGTCCACGGCCTCGCCGTGCTGCACTACAAAGAGCCTCATTTTTAGGATCCTGTTATAGAATTATTCCTGGGAATGAAATGGCGGAACCTTATCCATCCGGATCGCCTTGGTTTTGACCCGCGGGAGATTGTACAGAGCAGACGGCTATATAAAAAGATCGCCCGGTGACATTGTAAAGTGTCCTGGTGTTGGGGGACACGTAAATCGACGAGGAGTTGACCGGGGCCGCGCCGCGGCGCAATCTAGGGACCGCCAAGGGTGATCCATGCGACGCGGGGATTCGCGGCATCCAATGCCGCCGCGGTGCTGCATTTGACGCACTGAACGTGATGAGTGGATTGTATGTATCTGATTAATCGGTTGGTGTGGGCACGTATCAACGAGGCCGTGGCGCGCGGTGATTTGGATAACCTGCCGGGTGCGGGTAGCCCCCCCGGTGCGCGACGACGACAGCCTGGTACCGAAGGCGCTGCGTACCGGCTACCGTCTGCTCAAGAATGCCGGATATATTCCGCAGGCGTTAGTGTTGCCGGGAGATTCATGAAGTTGAACAATTGCTTGCGGTTGTCGAGGCGCCGGCCGAGCGGTCGCGGGTCATGCGGCGGCTGAATTTTCTGCTGGACCGCCTCGGTAGCGGCCGTGACGGCGGCGACTTGCGCAGCGAGCCCCGCTATTACCACAGAATATTGGAAACCAAATAACACGGGCATATCCCATGCCCGTGTTTTCAGTCCGGCCGGGTGAGGCCGGGGAGCCCGTATGAATTCCGAAAAGATCCATCAGGTGCGCAAGGGTCGCGGTGCCACTTTCAGTCCCGACAACCGCTACGAGTCATTGAGCCGCGTGGCGCTGGATGACGGTTGGGGCCTGCACGATGAGCCTGCGCCCCTGCTCAAGACCAGCCTGACCCGCGATGCCAGCCGCAGCGTCATCGCCTATAACGATTCACCCGACGTGGGGTTTGACCGCTCCATCAACCCCTACCGTGGCTGCGAACACGGCTGCATCTATTGCTTCGCCCGGCCCACCCACGCCTGGCTCGGCCTGTCGCCGGGCCTGGACTTCGAGAGCCGGCTATTTTACAAGGCGGACGCCGCCGAGCTGCTGAAAAACGAACTCTCCCATCCCGGTTATGCCTGCGCGCCCATTGCCGTGGGCATCAACACCGACGCCTATCAGCCTGTGGAACGCAAGCTGGCGCTGACCCGCTCCATAGTGGAAGTGCTGGTGAAGGCGCAGCACCCGTTCACCATCGTCACCAAATCGGCGCTGATCGAGCGCGACATCGATCTGATCGCGGCCGCAGCCCAGCGGCGTCAGGCCGCCGTGGCGGTATCCATCACCACCCTGGACAGAACACTGTCGCGGCGCATGGAACCCCGCGCCGCCGCGCCCCAACGGCGTCTGGCGGTGATCCAGCGTCTTGCACAGGCGGGCATTCCGGTGAGCGTGCTGGTGGCGCCGGTGATACCGGTATTGACCGATCACCATCTGGAGACCATTTTGCAGCAGGCGCATCGCGCCGGCGCCCGTCATGCGGGCTACGTGCTCCTGCGTCTGCCCCACGAGGTGAAGGACCTGTTCGAGGACTGGCTGGCGCATCATGAACCCCTCAAGGCGCGCCATGTCTTGAACAAGGTCAGGGACACCCGCGGCGGCAAGCTTTACAACGCACAGTTCGGCACGCGCATGCGCGGTACCGGTGACTATGCCGAGATGATCAAGAAGCGTTTTGACCTGACGGTCAAGCGGCTCGGTTTCACGGCGTGGCCGTCAATGGACTGCAGCCAATTCACCCCGCCGCGGACAGACCCGCAGCTCAGCCTGTTTTGACGGCGCAGGCGGGTCTTATTGCCTTTTTTCCATGGCCTTGTCTTGTTGGTAAATGCCGTCCAGATACTTGACGAGCTTTTTGCGGTATTTCTCAAACGCAAATGCCTGGATGTGTCCGCCCCCTTTGACACGCCAGAATTGCTTGGGCGCATTGGCCGCCGCATACAGGCGCTCGCCGTGGTGAATGGGCACAACCGGGTCGTGATCGCCGTGGATGATGACAATGGGGATATGTCTGATGTCGGGAATGGCATAGATGGGGCTGTATTTGTCCGATAGGGTATAGGACAGCGGCCACTGCAGCGGCCAGGTCAGAAAAAATCCGGCGAGCTTTTCCCGGGCGATGTCACGATAGCTGGACAGGGCGCTTTCCACCACCAGGGCGCGGACGTGTGACTTGACGTCGCTGTGGGCGACACCGTAGATGGCGATTCCGCCGCCAAGACTCTGACCGAACACCACTACGCCGCGCTGTGCGGCGAAGGGCCGCTTGAGCAGCCAGTGCAGCGCCGCGGCAAAGTCCCTGTGCACGCCGGGCAGGCTGGGGCTGCCCGCGGACAGTCCGTAGCCGCGGTAATCGAACAGAAACACGTTGAATCCCTCAGACGGCAGCCACGCCACGTTGAAGATATGGGTGCTGATGTTCTCGGCGTTGCCGTGAACAAACAGAATCGTACCCACCGGCTTGCCCGCGGCGGGCAGGTACCAGCCGTGGAGTTTTACGCCGTCACTGGTCTTGAAGTACACATCCTTATAGAGCAGGCCGACCTGATCCGGTGTGCGCACCATGGTTCCGCTGGGGTAAAACAGCAGTCCGCTGCATGCCACTTGGCTGAGCAGCAGGCACGCGGCGATGATGATGCGCCGGTACATCAGAAGTAGTAGTGCAGCGCCAGGCCGGTATCATTCCAGCCGCGGCCGAATTCACGCACGCGCTTGAAGTGGACATCCACCGCCGCGGTGTGGAACACCGCTGCCCGGTACTCCACGCCGGCGCTGGTGCGTGTGTATTGATCGCCCAGTCCGAAGCGCACCAGCTTTGCCGTGGCCATCGCCCGTCCCAGACGCGAAAAGTCCGCGAGTACGCCCAGGGAGGGACCCATGCCCAGGGCGTAGCCCCCGTCCAGGCCGTCGCCTGCATCGAGAGTCGCCTCCAGCATGCCGTATACCATGGCGCCTTTCAGCGGCGACCAGGTGAAACCGCCGCCGCCGTTGATGTGCGCGGCCATGGGATTGTCGTGGCGGGTGCGGTGATGGCGCAGCAACCCGGCGTTGATCTTCCACGAGATGGAGTTTTTCAGGGCGCTGACTGGGGTGAGGGAGACGATATCCACCACCGCCGCGTTTTCCAGGCGCACGGTATTGGACCCGGCCAGGTGACTCAGGGTGAAATCCAGGAACTTGATCTGGGCGCCGCGCACATAACCGCCGGGGGGATCGAGCAGGTCATGGTACGCCGGCCGCAGCGTGATGCTTTGATACCAGCGACCGTCCATGCGGCCGTAACCCACGGCCAGGCGCGCCGATCGATGCCCCTGATCGGGCCTGACCGCGGGCTCCGGCACCATGGCGTCATCGGCGCGGTAGTCCAGTGTGCTGCGCTCGGACAACAGGCGATATCCGATGGTGTCCAATTGCTTTTTGTCGGTCTGCCGGGTCACGATTTTATAATTCAACAGCTCATAGGCGATTTCAAGCAGGTTGGCGTGCTGCGCCACGGACAAGTGGCGCAGGGCCAGTTGTGCGGGTTTCATGGTGCCGTCGGCCAACCGCTCCACCGTGGCACGCTGCGCGCTGTCCAGCCGGCTCATGCGGTACGCAAGCACAGTGCGCCGCGACGGCCGGTAGACGACGCGCTTTACCAGGTTGCCGCGCGTCACCAGCGCGCGCACCGTCTCCGAGGGGATCACCCAGCCGTGAAACTGGCGCGTCAGCGCCAGGCTGGGCCGCGCCACGTCCAGCAACCCCAGCAGGTGATAGGAGCAGTTTTCGTCGAAGAAGAAGTAGTCGAAGTAAACATGCCGCAGTTCCCATACGTGCATGAGCATGAAGCGGATTTCCGCCTCGCTGAAATTCAGCCGGTATTCCCAGATATCGCGGTTCTCGATGTCATTGTATTGGCGTACCCGCAGATAATACGGTGCGATGGAAAATACCCCCGGGTAATAACCAAAAATACCTTTGAAGGCGAACAATACGCCGCCGTCTTTGCCGGTAACCGCCGCGTAGTTGAGGGCGTAGGCGAGCAGGCGCGTCTGGTCGTTCTGGCCTTTTGCATCCACGCGCAGCAGTGTGTGGCCGAACATGGAAGAGGGATTGTTCAGATAAGCGGTGGGAAAGATCAGCGTCACGCTCTTCGGGTCCATGGCGGCGATCCAGTCATCGAACGCCTTGCATGAGGCCTCGGGCAGGCGCGCCGCATCAAAGTTCAGTTTTCGCTTCAGCCAGTGATAGCGGGCGATGAACCGGCACTGGTCAGGCTGCCCGTCGGCGTCGGACGGCTGCGGGTTGAAGAACGCCCGCAGGGTTGCCTCCAGTTCCGCCTCGGGATCGGTCTTGCCGTTGGGGGCGAGGAAAAACCCCGGCGCATCGACTTCGCTGGTGACGCCGGGCGCGATCAGGTTCGAGCGGTAATGGAGCAGCGCCTGCCAGCGCGGGCTAGAGGACAGTGACATTTCCCGCGCCTGTGTGATCAGCTGCTGCGCGTACGCGGGGGTTTGCGCCGCGAGTGCCGGCGTCAGGACCAGGGACAGGAGTACACAGATAAGCTGGAGGAGGACCACCATCATCGGGGCAGAAAAACACACCCGGCGGTCGCCCGTCGGGTGTGTGTTGTCAGATCAATAAGTCAGTATTCCAGGAATTTCTTATTAGATGTTGCTCGAGTACTTGGACAATTCGGCATTGCTGGCGACAACTGCGCGCAGTGAGGCCCGCACCTCGCCGGTCGTCACTGACTCGGAAGGAAATATGGTCTTGAAGTTCTCCTGGGCAACTCGGTAGAACGCGTCACGGTCCTTGCTCTGAATGCCAATCAGGGAAGCGAGCGAAGTGAGAGTTTCTCCCTGGCCGAGCGCCACGTCACGGGCAAGCTTGGGCTTGTTGCCGTCGATGAACATGGCTGTCTTCCAGGTGGAGCTCACCATGCCGTTCTGAGTGCATCCCGATGTGCCGGAGGTAATGCCGAAGGTCTGATTGCCGGATGTTCCGTTGGTGGTAACGGCCAGGACTTGCGGCGCGATACCCTGTTGACCTTCAAACAGCTTGGAACCCCACCCGCAACTGCCGACATTGTCGGCCATCGCGGTCATTGGGGCGACGATAGCGATTGCACCTAAAGCAGCGATCCATTTTATTTTCATTGATCCCTCCAAGTTGACTGAATAACGCATGAGTGAATTTACACTTGCCCGATAAACTTATATACCCTGCCTGGAGGGGTGTCAATGGCGGGCAGTCCCTCGAAAAATGCGAAATATAGCAATCTTCTTGCCATATGATCCGTGTAGCGGAAATCACGCGCATTCCTCATTGTGCACGTACACTGAATGATGTCTCGCTGCGCGGAACGGACATGCGCGGTTTTGTTTCCCGCATACGCGCCGGATATACGGCAGTGCCGGCCACCCCGCGGAAATCGGCAAAAAAAACCCGCCGAACAGGGCGGCGGGTAAGTGGTTGCTCGTAGGGCGCGGGAGGCACCCCTGGGAGCAGTGGAGGGAGTCCTCACGCGGGAGAAAGGGGGGAGATCCGCGCTGAGGACCGAAGCGATGGCGCTCACAACAGACGCACTCGCCTCTGCCCGTATTTAAGGGCAAACACGCAGAAAAAGATTTGATGCAGATCAATGGGGGAGTAAATAGGCGAAAAATATCGAGCCTGTATGTAATAGGCTTGATATTTGTGGGTGCATTACCGTTCCCCGGCGTTCCCGCGACCACAAGCCGCGAATATATTGCGCGCCGGGAAATGCCTTATACGTCTATCGGGGAAGCCGGCAGGCCACGTGCCGCACGGTGTGCCTGTTCGAGGAGCGGTTGGGCCGCGGGGCCGCCGGGTCCATGCAATGGCCTCAATCCAAAAGCTCGGCATCGCTGCCGGCATGCCGGGCGAGTTCGCGGGGTGTGATGACGCCGAGCACATCATTGATATTGCGGCTGTTCGTGCGACGGAACACGATGGCCATTTCGGTATTGTATTTGCGCATTCCCCGCATCAGGGTGGACCAGTTGGTGGAGCCGATGACGGGGAAGTAGCGGGTATCGATGGCGCCCTCCGGCGCGTCGTCCTGCAGCACATACAACCGCGAGTCCTCCACGATGCCCAGCACCTCGTTGTCGCGGACAACAACGGTATATTGTGGATCCTCCTTGCGGCGGTGAATTAACTTCGTCACGTCGTATTCCGACAGATCCATGGCGCGGTAGTCAGTGCTCATGATATGACGCGCACGCTTGTGATGTAACACGGAGGCTTCCAGGCCCTGCGGGACAAAGGCGCCGCGGCGCACCAGCTTGAGCGTATAAATGGTATCGGGGCATAACCTCGCGCGCACGAGGTGAGCCAGCGAGACCGTCAGGATGATGGGCAGCATCACGCTGTAGTCGCGGGTTTGCTCGAAGGTCATGGTGATGGCCGTCAGGACGGCGCCGGTGCTGCCGCCCACCATGGCCGCCATTCCGGCAATGGTGTAAACGGCGGGACTGACGCCCAGCGAAGGAAACACTACCGCGACGAAGTTGCCGAAGGTCGCGCCCAGCGTGGCGCCCAGAAACAGCGCTGGAGAAAACACCCCGCCCGAAGCACCGGAGCCCAGTGTTGCGGCAGTCGCCAGCAGCTTGGCCGCGAACAGCAGGGCGAGAAACAACGGGTCGCTGAGAGTCCCACGCAGCACGTCGAGCACGGTGGCGTACCCGACGCCGCCGACATAATAATGGCCGCTGATACGCATGAACAGGTACAACATGATGCCCACAACCAGCATGCCGCAGACGTGCCGCACATAGTCGTTTTTGAATTGTTTTGCGAAGGCATCCTCGGCGAAATATATCGAACGGATAAATATCGTGGCAACGACACCCGATATGAGGCCCAGCGGTATGCACAGCAGCAAGGCATAGAGTCGCAACAGGTGGTCTTCGAACAGGGCCAGCTTGGGCACGTCGAAAGACGGTCCCAGCCCGCCGTAAAGTCGTCCGATGTACGTGGCCGTCACCGTGGCGACGGCCACCAGCGCGATTGTGCGTGCGTTGATCGATACCAACAGCAGCTCGATGGCGAACGCCACACCGCCGATCGGTGCATTGAACGTGGCCGCGATGCCGGCGGCTGCACCGGCGGCGATCAGGGTGATTCGCTGGCGCGTGGGCATGCGTATTATCTGACCCAGCATCGATCCGATGGCCGAACCGATCTGAATGATGGGCCCTTCGCGACCCACCGACCCGCCGGTGCCGATGGAAATCGCCGAGGCGAACGCCTTGGCGATCACCACCACCGGGCGGATCTTGCCGTCGCGGTAATAGATGGCATTCAATACTTCGGGGACGCCGTGACCGCGTGCCTCGGGGGCCAGGGTTTTGGTAATCCACGTCACCAACAGGCTTCCCACCACCGGTACGCCGATGACGAGCAGCCCCCACGGCGACACAAGCATATGCACATCCTGGTCGTATATCAGACCGAAAGTGCCATAAAAGAACAGGTTATGGAAGAAGGCGATGATCGCCTTGAAGGCGATGGCGCCGAATCCGCCGAAAATGCCGATCACGAATGCCAGCACCAGCATGACGGAGGATGACAGGCGCGTGTCGGCAGCGGACGTGTCCGTTGGAGCGTCGTCGGCGCTATCCTGTGGTTGCCTGTGGCCAGGTTTGAATCGCCTGGCGATGCCAAGTAACGGATGGGTTATCTTCGACAGGCGCGCGCGAAGCGCTGAACGCATGTGCATCGTCTATACTTTATCCGAAATCTTCTTGTCCTGGACAGCAATATAATGGTATCCGAATACTGCACTGCGCATTGCGATGTGTGGCGACGGGATCGCAGCAGCACGGGCGTGGCAGTCGTTAACTGAATCGGCAGCGGTAAGGGGTTATTTCAGCAGTTTTTCCAGGGCCCTCACGCGCCGACGCAGCGTTCTGACTTCATCCAGCAGATCCAGGGCCAGAGCGGCGCCGGCGAGATTGAGGCGCAGGTCCTGCTGCAGGCGCACCACGGTATGGATCCGCTCCATCGCGGAGGCGGGAAAACGCCATGCATCCGGGGTCGGGCCTTGGGGCTGCACGACACCTTCCTCTATCATGGCGCTCACCTCATCGCTGGTCACGTCGCAATGCCGGCAGATCTCGATGATGGTATAGCTTGCCTGCTCCTCGAGGATCACCTCGACGGTCTGGATGTCTTCACGCTTTACCATTTCATACCCCCAGGGATGCGCGCGGGTTGATGGGCATGGCCTCGGCCATCTGCTGGTACAGGCGGCGCTGCTCCTCGTTCTCGGCCTTGGGTGTGTGTATCTGGACGGTGATGTACTGGTCACCCGCGGGCTTGCCCGGCAGGCCGCGGCCCTTGAGCCGCAGGCGCTGACCGGACTGGGTTCCGGCGGGGATTTTCAGATCCACGGTGCCGCCCAGGGTGGGCACCGGCACCTTGGTCCCCAGCGCCGCTTCCCATGGCGTTACGGGCAGGTTCAGGTGGATATCGCGGCCGTCCGCTTTATATAGAGGGTGTGTCTCATAGAGGATCTCCAGGTACAGGTCGCCCGCCGGGGCATTGCCGTGACCCTGACCGCCCTGGCCGGCGAGGCGGATGCGCTGGCCCTCGGTGACGCCGGCGGGGATCTTGACGTTGAGGGTATGGGGCCGCAGGGTCACCCGGCCCTGGTCATCGGTGTGTGCCGCCTGCAGGGTGATGGTGCGGGTTGCGCCGTCATAGGCATCCTCCAGACCGATCTTGATGCGGGCATGATGATCCTCACCGCGAATGCCGCCCCGGGCGCGGGCGCCGCGCACGCCCGCGCCGCCGAACAGGCTTTCGAAGAAGTCGCTGAAGTGACGCGCGGCGGCCTCGTCGCCGAATCCACCGCTGAACTCGAATCCGCTGTCCCAGCCGGGCGGGGGGCGGAACTCCTGGCCCTCCTGCCACTGACCGTCCAACAGCCCGTCGTAGGCGGCGCGCTTTTCCGGATCGCGCAGGGCCTCGTAGGCCTCGCCGACTTCTTTGAAGCGTTCCTCTGCGTTGGCTTCCTTGCTGACGTCCGGATGATACTTGCGCGCCAGGCGGCGGTACGTGCGCTTGATCTCATCCTGGGTCGCCTCGCGGGTGAGGCCGAGGATCTTATAATAGTCTTTGAATTCCATGGGACTGGCGTGACGCTCCTGGTGGAGAATATTCTAATACACGCATGCACGGCGCGTGATGTATAAGTATGGGGCCTTCAGCGGCGTGAATAAAGGGCGTCCAGGGGCCTCTTCGATGACGGTAAGCGGCTACGGTACAATGTGCATTTTCAAGACCCGGCAGGAACTGCAATGATCAGGATCGTTATGGCTGTGCTGTCATCGAGCGTCATTCTCGCGGGCTGCGGCCAGCAGATGTCGGCCAACAACACCAACCACCGGCTGAGGATGGAGGGCATGGGCCTGGAGGAGGAGAACGGGTGCACCAAGTGCCACAATGAGACCGCCAGCGTGTTGGGCCCGTCGTGGCAGGCGGTGGCGCAACGCTATAAGGACAATCCGAACGCGCGCCGGATCCTCATCGACAGCGTCAAGCACGGCAGCTCCGGCAAGTGGGCGAACATGACCGGGGGCGTGGACATGCCGGCGCTGGGGGCGCGGGTCCGGGAACAGGACATCGAAAAAATCGTTGATTACATCCTGTCTTTCGCGCCCCGCGACACGTCAACCCCGCCGGGTGCCTCGTAAACCGGACGATCTAGGCGCTTAGACGCTTTTTTATCGCCTGCTCGAAGTCCGGAAAGTAGCGGCTGACCTCGAACAGGTCGAAGCGGCTGAGGATGCTGGTGTTGCTCTCGCGGTCCAGCAGAAATTCAAATGCCTTTTGCACCAGTTGCTCCGGAGGGATGCGCCCGCCGGTCAGTTTGTGATGATAGTTGGAGCTCAGCGTGACCCGGTGGATGGTATCGCTCGCCCCGGTCACCTTCACCTTGAAGGTGGTGTCGTCGAGTTTCTCGATTTTGATCATTAGGCACCTCATTCCATCAGTTGCCCGCAGCGGATCCTGTGCTGTTCTCCCAGCATAACGCCAACGGACGTCCGGGTTAAGCGCTGTATAACTGGGAAAAGGCCGCCGCGGCGCTACCGCGTGCGGTGGGGGCGGGTGAACGATTTATAAGCAATTCAATGAGGTGAACAATGCCCGGGGCTGTGTCGTGGGAAGAATGTGTGTAAAGTGGTGTGAAACCGTCGTTGCCTGCAATATATTTTCACCAAAGGAGACTCCATGGAGCGTCTGCGCAGCAAGGTCCGCGATATCCCCGACTTTCCCAAGCCGGGGATCATCTATAAAGACATCACGCCGCTGGTGGGCGACCCGGCGGCGCTGCGCCTGACGATACACGAGTTGGTGCATCCGTTCTTCGCTGATTCACTCACCGCCGTGGTGGGCATGGAGGCGCGCGGCTTTATTTTCGGCGCGTTGGCGGCCCAGGCCCTGGGCG